>CAMEIU010000176.1 GCA_945918815.1 uncultured Clostridia bacterium | reverse complement strand
CTCGAAGTCCACGTCCCCGATCCAGCTGACGTCCTTGCCGTCCTGGGCCCGGTCGTTGAGGCAGGCCGCGAAGACAAAGGGCTCGGTGATATCTGTCAGGAAGTTCAGAACCTGGTTGCAGCCGGCGGGATTCTTGATGAGAATCATGCGGAGGGATGCGCCGTCAATCTCAAACTTCTCCATGCGTCCGAAGCCGCAGGCAAAGCGGGACAGGGACTTGGACACCACGTCCAGGTCCAGACCCAGGGCCTTGCCCGCCGCCATGGTGGCGCAGGCGTTGTAGATGTTATAGCCGCCGGGCAGGTTGACGGTGGTGGGATAGGTCTTCCCGTCCGCCGCCATGGTGACCTGGGACCGCTCGGCGTCGGAGGACAGGACCTCCGTGACCGAGACCTCCGGCACAGGCCTCTGGTTGCCGCAATTGGGGCACCGGTAGCCGCCCAGATGGCCGTAGGTCACATAGTCGTAGACGTAGGCGTGCTTGCACTTGAGGCAATAGGGCGCGTCGGACAGCTCCGCCACCCGGGTCTTGTAGATGGGCGTATCCACGCCGTAGTAGACGACGGGATTGTCCACTTCCTGTCCCAGGGAGCCGGAGAGAGAATCGTCGGCGTTGAGGCAGAGGACGGCATGCTTGCTGTTGCCGATGCCGATGCGGATATTCTCCAACGTGTGGGTCACTTCGCCGTAGCGGTCCAGCTGGTCCCGGAAGACGTTGGTGACCACCACGGCCTTGGCGTCTACATACTTGCTGATAGCCTTGAAGGCCGCCTCATCGGCTTCGATGAGGGCAAAATCGTATCTGCACCGGCCGGATACGGTCGAATGCATGGCAAATTCGGCGGTGACACCGCTAAGCAGATTCGCACCGGATTTATTGGCAAAGTAAGAGATTCCAGAATCGGCAAGGGCCTGCTCGATCATGCGGGAGGTGGTGGTCTTGCCGTTGGTGCCCGTGACCAGGATCGTGGTCACGTTCTTTGCCAGGTAGCCCAGCGCGTCGGGACAGAGCTTCAGGGCCACGCGGCCCGGAAAATCGGTCCCGCCTCTGCCCAGTAAGCGAATGGCAAACCGGCAGAATTTGCAGGCGAGAACAGAAATAGAAACTCGAATATTCATGGGTATGTTATACCACAGACGGGCAAAATTTACAAGAATGGAACGGGGTTTTTGAAATAATTACAAATTGTAAATTTTTTGTGGACACCTCTTGTGACTTCCGGCGAATTCTGGTATACTGTGGATGATAAATCAGCAAGGCGACGGGCGACCGCAAGGGTCGCCCCTACGGCGTAATTTTTGATTGGAGAGAGGACCCTGTTATGAAATTTATTTCCTGGAATGTCAACGGCCTCAGGGCCTGTATGCAGAAGGGATTTCTGGACTTTTTCCGGGAGGCCGATACGGACTTTTTCTGCTTGCAGGAGACCAAGCTCCAGGCCGGGCAAATCGAATTGGACCTGCCGGGCTACTGCCAATACTGGGATTACGCCGAGAAGAAGGGCTACTCCGGCACGGCGGTCTTTGCGAAGCAGGCGCCCCTTTCCGTGATCTACGGTCTGGGCCAGCCAGAGTTGGACACGGAGGGCCGGTGCATCACCCTGGAATATCCGAACTTTTTCCTGGTGAACTGCTACACGCCCAACGCCCAGGACGGCTTGAAGCGTCTGGATCACCGCATGGCCTGGGACGACGCCTACCGGAACCACCTGAAAGCCCTGGATGCGCAAAAGCCGGTCATTGCCTGCGCCGACTTCAACGTGGCCCATGAGGAGATCGACCTGAAGAATCCCGGTCCCAACCGGGGCAACGCAGGCTTCTCCGATGAGGAACGGGCCAAATTTACCCAGCTGCTCCAGGCGGGCTTCACCGATACCTTCCGCAGCCGCAACCCGGACGTCAAGGGCGTCTACTCCTGGTGGAGCTACCGTTTCAACGCCCGGAAGAACAACGCGGGCTGGCGAATCGACTATTTTCTGGTCTCTGACCGTCTCAACGGCCAGGTGACCGATACGCCCATTTATTCGGAGGTTTTCGGCTCCGACCATTGCCCGGTGGGGCTTTTGATTGATCTGATTTAGGATGCACAATCGAACGTCATCGTAGGCGCGCCCCTTCCGGTCGCCTGCAGGTATCCTCTATCGGGTAACCGCAAGGGTCGTCCCTACGAACCATTATCAGAGGTGTCATTATGAAAATTGGAAAAAAAATAATTCCTTTGCTTTTATGCGCCGTGCTGGCCACGTCGCTGGCGGTGCCGGCGGGGGCGGCGTCCTATACGGGCGTCAGCAATTGGTTCAGCCCCAGCCTCAATGAGATGGAGCTGCTGGACCTGATTCCGGCCTCCTTCGACGGTATGGATCTGTCTCAGGATGTGACCCGCGGGGAGATGTGCGAACTGGCGGTCCGTGCCGTGGAAAAGATCATGGAATACAGCATCGAGCCGGAGCGCACCGACTACTTCTCCGACACCAGCGTGGACTACATCGTCAAGGCCTATGAGCTGGGCATTGTCAGCGGCTATCCCGACGGCACCTTCCGTCCCAACAACAAGCTGACCCGCCAGGAGTTCTTCCAGATCATTGAGAACTTCTGCAATGCCGCCGCCTACCTGCCCGAGGCCGACGGCAGCTACCTCAGCCAGTTCCAGGACGCAGATGACGTGGCAAGCTGGGCCAGGGAGGCTGCCCAGGTCTGCGTCAAGTGCGGCTATGTTACCGGCGTCAGCGACGGCACGACCCTGACTCTGGTGCCGGAGGGCTACGCCACCCGGCAGGAGGCCATGGCCATGTTCCTGCGGGCCTACAAGAGCCTCAATGAGTATTACTACTATGTCAAGAACGCCCAGGTGGTGGTAGATGACCACAATGGAATCCAGGGCGGCGAGACCGGCGAGAACACGGTGGTGGACAATGTGGCCATCACCGGCGTAGACAAGCACATGATGGTCACCGCCTCCACGCTGAATGTCCGCTCCAGCTGGTCGTCCTCCAGCCAGGTCCTTGGCACCCTGTCCTACGGCGCCGACGTGACGGTGACGGGCCTGTGCGAAAACGGCTGGGTCCGGATTCTCTTCAAGGGCCAGACCGCCTATGTCAGCGGCGACTATGTGACGGACTACACTGAGGTAGACCACTCCGCCAGCGACGACGCGGTGGCCGTCGCCAACCTGGCCATGAGCTTTGTGGGCTATTCCTACGTCTACGGCGGCGCATCGCCCTCTTCGGGCTTTGACTGCTCCGGCCTGGTGTACTACTGCTACGGCCAGTACGGCTATTCCCTGAACCGGGTGGCCGACGACCAGATGGACCGGGACGGCGTGGCCGTGTCCTATGACAACCTGCAGGTCGGCGATCTGGTGTTCTTCGGTTCCGGTACATACGCCAACCACGTGGGCATCTACATCGGCAACGGCAACTTCGTCCACGCCGCCACCCCGTCCTCCGGCGTCCGCGTCAACAGCCTCAACGAGACCTACTACGCCAACCGGTATTTGGGCGCCCGGAGAATCATTGTAAATTAAGATGGAGATATCCTTGTACTATCAGGAGCAGGGTGCGGGCGCGCCCCTGCTCCTGCTCCATGGAAACGGAGAGGACGGGACCTATTTCGTCCATCAGATGGACGCATTTGCCCAGCATTACCGGGTGATTGCCGTGGACACCCGAGGCCACGGGAAATCCCCCAGGGGAACCGCGTCGTTTACCATCCGGCAGTTCGCGGAAGACCTGCTGGATTTTATGGACGCATTGCATTTGGAAAAGGCCCATATTCTGGGCTTCTCCGACGGCGGGAACATTGCGTTGACCTTCGCCCTCCGGCACCCGGAACGGGTGGACCGTTTGATTTTGAACGGGGCCAATTTAAATCCGGCGGGAGTCAAGGCTACGGTGCAGATTCCCGTTGTGGTGGGATATCATATTGCGTCCTTATTCCGAAATGAAAAAGCACGGCAGCACGCCGCGCTGCTGGGCTTGATGGTGAAGGAGCCGAATTTCTCCCCTGCCGATTTGAAGGATCTGACCGTCCCGACCCTGGTCGTGGCCGGGACCAGGGATATGATCAAGGAAAGCCACACCCGACTGATCGCGGAGAGCCTCCCCAACGCCGGACTGAAACTGCTCGAGGGAGATCATTTCGTGGCCAACAAGAACCCCGGGGCATTTAATCAAGCGG
>CAMEIU010000175.1 GCA_945918815.1 uncultured Clostridia bacterium | reverse complement strand
GCCGGTACAGGATTCCGGGCGGCCGCAAGGGCCGCCCCTACGAAGGAACCTATCGTCAAACAGACTCCGGCTCCACACAGGCCACCATGGCGTCATAGAGCGCCCGGTCCCGGTGCTTGATGGAGACCGGCTTGCGGTTTTCGTCCAGGAAGCAGTGGGTGGAGGTGCCGGTGGCGGCCAGCTCACCGGTGTCCCGAAAGCGGACCTCGTAACGGAAGGCCATCCGAACGCCGGTGAACTGGGTCAGAATGGCCCGGATGGACAGGGTATCGTCGTACTTGGCGGAGACCAGGTATTTGCAGCTGACGTCCACCACAGGAATGATCAGGCCTGTCTTCTCAAATTTGCGGTAGTTATAGCCGATCTGGTCCATAAAGTCCAGCCGGGCTTCCTCAAACCAGCGGATGTAGTTGGAGTGATGGACAATGGCCATCTGGTCGGTCTCATAATAATTCACATGCCGGAGATAGGGTTTCAGTTCCATGAAATACCTTCTTATCTGTATGTTCCAACAATGACGCTGGAATTCTGTCCGCCGAAGCCGAACGCGTTGGACATGGCGCAGGAAATGGCGGCATGGCGGGCTTTGTTGGGGATCACGTCGATGCCGCAGGCGGGATCAGGCGTGGCGTAGTGAATGGTCGGCGGTAGGATGCCGGTCTCCACCGCTTTGACGCAGGCAATGACCTCCGTAACGCCGCCCGCACCCATCATGTGGCCGGTGGCGCCCTTGGTGGAGCTGACCGGGGGTACATGGTCGCCGAAGACTGTCTGAATGGCGGCCACCTCAATGCTGTCGCCCATGGGGGTGGAGGTGCCGTGGGCGTTGATGTAGCCGATATCGGCAGGGGAGAGACCGGCTTTCGCCATGGCCTTCTGCATGCAGCTGATGGCCCCGATGCCGTTGGGGTCCGGTGCGGTGACGTGATGGCCGTCGGTGTTGTTGGAGGCTCCCAGCACCACGCCGAGGATGTTCGCACCCCGTTTCAGGGCGTGTTCCTCTGTTTCCAGAATCAGCGCGCCGCCGCCTTCACCCATGACAAAGCCGTCCCGGTGCAGGTCAAAGGGGCGGGAGGCGGTGTTCGGATCCTCGCTGCGGGACAAGGCCCTGGCGGAGGCCAGACCGGCCATATTCACGGCGCAGATGGAGCTCTCCGCGCCCATGGCGATCATGGCGTCGGCTTCTCCGGTCTGGAGCAGCATACAGGCCAGGTTGATGGCGTCACCGCCGGAAGAACAGGCGGTCTGCAAAGTGAAGCAGGGGCCGTGGAGGCCATGGTAAATGGCGACCTGGGCCGCGGCGATATTACCCAGAGCCTTGGGAACGAACCGCGGCGAAATGCGGAGTTTTCCGGCCTCGTCGGCCTCCCGCTGGGTGTCGGAAATATGGGTGATTCCGGCCATGGCGGTGCCCAGGGTGATGCCAATCCGGTCCGGCGCATCCGTCAGGTCCAGGCCGCTCTGCCGGATGGCTTCCTCTGCGGCGGCAAAGCCGAACTGCATAAACGGCACGGTCTCCCGAATGAGAGATTTGGGCAGCAGATCCTCCGGGTGGAAGTCCTTGACCTCGGCCGCCAGCTTGATGGGAATACTGGCCGGGTCAAATTGTTGTATGGGCCCGATGCCGCAGGCCCCTTCGATCAGATTGCTCCAAAATGGTTCCACACCGATGCCGATGGGTGTCACCGCGCCCATGCCGGTGATAACGATACGATTTTGCATAGCTTCCGTCTTTCCCGGAATCCGGTGGATTCCGAATGTTAACTTCAATGGAATGCACGATTCTATAACGCCGTAGGGGCGACCTTTACGGTCGCCCGATGGTATGCACGACGGGCGACCGCAAGGGTCGCCCCTACGAATCATGTCATGGCATTTTGTATTTTACTGTAAAAAAGCCCTGGCGTCAATGACTATCAGCTCAAATACTCCTGCTCTAAGGCGCGGACCATTCGCACATACCGTTCCTTGCACTGGGCCAGGCGGCCGGTCTGTATGTCCTCATAGCAAGGCCCCAGATACTCCTTTCGAATCCGGTCGTACCGGGCGGCGGGGTCCGTGGAAAGATTGATGCGGGCCACGATGCAAGGCGCGATTTTGTAATATTCTGCAATGAGGGCCGGGCCGTCGGGACAGGATTGGAGATAGCCGTCCCGGAAGCCGCGGAAGGCGGTCAGCTCGGCGCAGTCGTCCGGCTTGCCCTCTTCCCGGCATACGGCCGTGGTGATAAAGCAGAGGCCCAGATATTTTTTGCGGAAGCCGTTCACAATGGTGTCGTAGTCGCCCAGATTGAAGGGGCTTTTGGGATACCGGCTGCACCATTGGTCCCGGAGTATCTGACAGTATGCTTCACTGATGGGCAGGGCCATTTTCCGCACCATGGGAACCATGAAAATGGCGATGACGAACTTGTCCTTGTCCAGGGCGGAAACGTTCCGCCTGCCATTCTTGTTCCAGCGCGGCTCCAGCTGGTCCAGAAATTCGGCGGCAGCCTCTTCCAGGGTCATGGCCCCGGCGGCCACGGCCAGATCCAGCTGGCGGAAAATCTCTCCGGTGCCCTGACTGTACCGCTCGAAGGCGGGAACAAAGTCGTTTTTGGTCAGCTCCCGCTCAATGCCGGGATAGTCGGCCACCGTGCGGAGAATGTTTTCCCGATAGTAGGCTGCGCCGGTGGCTCCGTCCGTCTGTACCGTTTCCTGCACTGCTTCCTGCGGCGCGGCCTCGACGACCAATTCCTCCGGCGTCAGCCGTGCTCCGCAGTACATGCAGGAAAACTGCTTCAAGCTGCTTGGAATCTGCAAGGCTTCTCCGCATTTGGGGCAGCGGCCTGTGAAGTGATCGAATTCTGGCATAGTTGCTCACCTGACCTCGTCTTTTTTGTCTATTTTAGCACACTTTCCTCCTGCTGCCAACCGGAATAAAAAAGTTTGCAGAATTCATATTCCATACGATTTGGGAAATACTACGGCTAACAGACGAAAGATGGTGAAGAAATGACGGAGTTTTTCTGCGCTGTAAAGCTGTATGCCGGGCCGGACGCCCTCGGCGCACTGGCAAAGTATCCGGCCCGGCGGGTCCTGGTGGTGACGGATTCCTATTTTTCCAAAAGCGGACTGGCCCAACGGGTGGGGTCGCGGGTCCCCGGGGCGGAGGTTCAGGTGTTTGACCGTGTCACGCCGGACCCACCGGCGGCCCTGGCGGCGGAAGGCGCGGCAGTCTGCCGGGAATTCCGGCCGGAGCTGCTGATCGCTCTGGGCGGCGGCAGCCCCATGGACTGCGCCAAGGCCATCCGCCTGGCGGCGAACCTGCCCATGACTTTTGTGGCAGTTCCCACCACCTCCGGCAGCGGCTCCGAGGTGACGGCCTTTTCCATCCTGACCCACGACGGCGTCAAGCATCCTTTGGTGGACCCAAGTCTCCGGCCCGACGCGGCGATTCTGGACGACAACCTCTTGACGGAGCTGCCGCCGAAGCTCATCGCCGATACGGGCATGGATCTGCTGGCCCACTGCCTGGAGGCCCTGGCGGCCACAAACCGCAGCGGCTTCACCGACGCCCTGGCCTCTCACGCCGCCGAGACGGCCCTCCGAAAGCTGGCGGATTCCTACCATGGGGACAAGACGGTCCGGGGAGAGCTGCACCAGGCGGCCTGTATGGCCGGTATGGCCTTTGACAACGCGGGCCTGGGCCTCTGCCACGCCATGGCCCATGCCCTGGGTGGCGCGTTTCATGTGCCCCACGGGCGGCTGTGCGCCATGCTGCTGCCCCATGTGCTGGACTTCAACCAACATGCGGCTCTTTCCCAGTATGCCCTGTTGGCCCGCCGCTGCGGCCTGGCGGTGCCTACGGAGCGCATGGCCCTTCGGAATCTGTCGGCAGCCATCGTCCGGCTCCGAACCGCCTTGCAGATGCCGTCCACCCTGTCCCAGGCCGGGATCGAAGGCCACGCGGTGGAGCAGGCCTCCCGGAGCATTGTGGAAGCCGCCCTGGCCGACGCATGCTGCAAGACTAATCCGGTGCCGGTGACGGCCCAGGCCGTGGAGAAGATTTTGAAGGCGGTGACCCAATGAGCGACGCGATTTTGTCTGTGGGCGTCGACCTGGGGACCTCCACCACCCAGATGATCGTGTCCAGACTGAAAATGGAGAATACCGCCGCCCCCTTCACCATTCCCAGAATGGAGATCACGGA
>CAMEIU010000174.1 GCA_945918815.1 uncultured Clostridia bacterium | reverse complement strand
CCCCCTGCATCGTGTTTATCGACGAGATCGACGCCATCGGCCAGAAGCGCAGCGGCGGCGCCATGGGCGGCAACGACGAGCGGGAGCAGACCCTGAACCAGCTGCTGACGGAGATGGACGGCTTTGAGGGCAACAGCGGCGTCATGATCCTGGCGGCCACCAACCGGCCCGAGAGCCTGGACCCGGCCCTGACCCGCCCCGGCCGCTTTGACCGCCGGGTGCCCGTGGAGCTGCCGGACCTGAAGGGCCGTGAGGAAATTCTCAAGGTCCATGCCAGAAAGATCAAGGTGTCCGAGGACGCGGACTTCGCCCAGATCGCCCGTATGGCCTCCGGCGCGTCCGGCGCGGAGCTGGCCAACATCGTCAACGAAGCTGCCCTGCGGGCTGTGCGGGACGGCCGGAAGTTCGCCACCCAGTCAGACCTGGAGGAAGCCATTGAAGTCGTCATCGCAGGCTATCAGAAGAAAAACGCCATCCTGACCGACCGGGAGAAGCGCGTGGTGGCCTACCATGAAATCGGCCACGCCCTGGTGGCGGCCAAGCAGAGCAACTCCGCTCCGGTGCAGAAGATCACTATCGTCCCCCGCACCTCCGGCGCCCTGGGCTACACCATGCAGGTGGAGGAAGGAAACCACTACCTCATGTCCAAGGAGGAGATCGAGAACAAAATCGCCACCTACACCGGCGGCCGGGCCGCCGAGGAGCTGATCTTCGGTTCCATCACCACCGGCGCGTCCAACGACATCGAGCAGGCCACCAAGCTGGCCCGGGCCATGATCACCCGCTATGGTATGAGCGACGATTTCGACATGATGGCCCTGGAAACCGTGACCAACCAGTATCTGGGCGGCGACGCATCCCTGGCTTGCTCCGCCGAGACCCAGACCCAGGTAGACCGGGAGGCGGCGGCTCTGATCAAGCGGCAGCATGCGAAGGCAACGCAGATTCTCACGGAAAACCGGGAAAAACTGGACGAGCTGGCCCAGTTCCTCTACGAGAAGGAGACCATCACCGGCGAGGAATTCATGAACATCCTCCAAGGGTGAGGGTTGCGTTTTCTGGAATTTGTGGTATGATAACAGAAAAATACCGAACGAGGTGTTACCATTGAACGTCAACCAGCCTTGGAATTTGTCCATGCTCTGTGATTTTTACGAGCTGACCATGGGCAACGGCTATCTGAAATATGGGTATCAGGACCGTATTACCTATTTTGATGTGTTCTTCCGGGACGTGCCCGATCATGGCGGCTTCGCCATTGCCGCCGGTCTTGAGCAGGTGGTGGAGTATATTCAAAACCTGCATTTTGATGAAAACGACATCGCCTATCTCCGGGGGCGGAAGATTTTCTCGGAGGAATTTCTGGACTATCTGGCCCACTTCCGGTTTACCGGCGATATTTACGCCGTGCCGGAGGGCACGCCCATCTTCCCCCGGGAGCCGATTCTCACGGTCCGCGCCCCCGCCATTCAGGCCCAGCTGATCGAGACCTATCTGCTGCTGGCCCTGAACCATCAGAGCCTCATCGCCACCAAGGCCAACCGGGTGGTCCGGGCGGCCCAGGGCAGAACGGTGCTGGAGTTCGGCTCCCGCCGGGCCCAGGGCGCAGACGGCGCCGTTCTGGGCGCCCGGGCGGCCTACATCGGCGGCTGCGCCGGAACGGCCTGCACCATCTCCGACCAGCTCTACGGCGTCTATGCCGGCGGCACCATGGCTCACTCCTGGGTTCAGATGTTCGACAGCCAGTATGAGGCCTTCAAAACCTACTGCGAAATCTATCCCGACAATCCCACCCTCCTGGTGGATACCTACAACACCCTGAAAAGCGGTATTCCCGACGCCATCCGGGCCTTCAACGACGTGCTGCGGCCCCGGGGCCTGACCAAGTGCGCCATCCGTCTGGACAGCGGCGATATGGCCTTCCTGACCAAGGAAGCCCGCAAAATGCTGGACGAGGCCGGTTGGGAGACCTGCAAGATCTCCGTGTCCAACTCTCTGGACGAGTATCTCATTCAGGACCTGCTGCTGCAGGGAGCCCAGATCGACATGTTCGGCGTCGGCGAGCGGCTGATCACCGCCAAGTCAGAGCCGGTCTTCGGCGGCGTCTACAAGCTGGCCGCCGTGGAGGATCAGGAAGGCAACATCATTCCCAAGATCAAGATCAGCGAGAACGTGGGCAAGATCACCAATCCCCACTTCAAGAAGCTCTACCGCTTCTACGGCAACGACACCGGCAAGGCCATCGCCGACTACCTGTGCGTCTACGACGAAACCGTGGACGACAACCAGGACATTACCATCTTCGACCCGGCGGCCACCTGGAAGCGCAAGCGGGTCTATAACTACACCGCCCGGGAGCTGCAGGTGCCCATCTTTAAAAACGGCGAGCTGGTCTACCGGCTGCCCACCCTCAAGGAGATTCAGGACTACTGCAAGAAGGAAGTGGACTCCCTGTGGGATGAAGTCAAGCGCTTCGACAATCCCCACACCTATTATGTGGACCTGTCCCAGAAGCTGTGGGAGATCAAGGATCAGCTGCTCCGCGAAAATGCGGAGGCATAAAAGACCCGAACACGGCGCGTTTCGGCGCGCCGTGTTTTTCTGCTTTTTTGTTGAATTTCTTGGCATGATACCGTTATCGGAAGCAATCAGACATGAACCCAAAAAGTGTTTATTTTTCCAAATAAAGCGTCGGAACTGCGAAAATTTTTTGTCAGAAAATTTGATTCACAGCCATTGACAGAACGGAAGATTCGTATTAAATTATAGATATTGAAATACTGATTTCCTGCGCCTCAGCGCTGGGGGATCGTCAGAGCCGGGCGGCGTGTCCGTCCGGAGAAACATAGATGGAGGTTATCAACCATGCGAGTCTCTGAAATTTTTGAAAAGCGCGCCGCGCTGTCCTTTGAGGTGTTCCCCCCCAAGACGGACGTCGGTATGGAAAAGCTTTGCGGTGAGGGCGGCGTCCTGGACAAACTGTACACCCTGAACCCTGACTATATTTCCTGCACCTATGGCGCCGGCGGTACCAACGTCGGTAAGAACCTGGAGGTCCTGGACAAGATCCAGAAGGACGGCAAGCGCACCCCTGTGACCCACTTCACCTGCATCGGCAACACCAAGGAAGGCATCAAGGAGCAGCTGCAGAACTATCTGGACCATGGCATCAACCACATGCTGGCGCTTCGCGGCGACCTGCCCTTCGGCTGGACCGGCACCGGCGGCGACCTGCACTATGCCACCGAACTGGTGAAGTTCGTCCGGCAGGAGTTCGGCGACAAGTTCACCATCGCCGTGGCCGGTTCTCCCGAGGGCCACATCGCCTGCCGCAGCCTCGAGGCAGATATCTCCTTCCTGAAGCAGAAGCAGGACAACGGCGCTGACTATATCATGACCCAGCTGTGCTGGGATATGGACCAGTTCAAGTACTGGCTGGACGCCATCCGTGCCGCCGGTATCTGGTTGCCCGTGGACGTGGGCATCATGCCCATCCTGGACATGGCCGCCACCATCAACATGGCTCTGAGCCGCAACGGCTGCGTCATGGAGCGGAAGCTCTGCGAGATCATCTCCAAGCACTGGATTTTCCCGAACCCCTTCGACAAGGAGCCCTTCGACGCTGCCGCCGAGCAGAAGAAGGCCGATTTCAAGGAAGCCGGTATCGAGTACACCATCAACCAGATCGACGAGTACCGTGCCTGCGGCATCGACGGCATCCACCTCTACGCCCTCAACAAGTTTGACGACGTGGCCCGCATCGTCCGCGAAAGCGGCATTGCCGACCTGATCTAAAGAAATACATAAAAACAAGTGCGCTCTTCGGAACGCACCTGTTTTTTATGGAGGCACCCTCATGCCCCATGCGGGCGGCTGATAGCCGCCCCTACAGGTGGTCGCCGCAAAGCGGTGGGGGTTGTTACATCACATCATTGACTATTCGCGTTTTATGTCCAAGACATTCTTCACAAGCTGTGATAGAATAGAGCCATGAAACGGAGCGTGAAAACATGGACCAGGTCAGGATCGGAAAATTCATCGCCGCCATGCGAAAAGCCCGGGGCCTGACCCAGGAAGTCCTGGGAGAGAAACTGGGCGTCACCAACAAAACCGTCTCCCGCTGGGAGACCGGAGCCTATATGCCGGACGTCGGAAAACTCCAGGATCTGGCGGCGCTTTTGGGCGTCAGCGTCAACGAGCTTTT
>CAMEIU010000173.1 GCA_945918815.1 uncultured Clostridia bacterium | reverse complement strand
GATCCGGAAGCTGTACCCGGATATTCCCATCATCGCCACCGGTGGCCCCACCGATGAGACCATCGCCGCCACCATCGACGCCGGGGCCAACGCCATCACCTGGACCCCGCCCTCCAGCGCGGAGATCTTCAAGAGCATCATGGAGCGGTACCGCAACGGCCTGCCCTATGAGGAAGGGTAAGAGGGAAGGGCTGTTGCAATCGGTTTCTTTTTCGGCTATACTAAAGATGCAGTTCGTTGAAAGGAGGTTCACGATGCAGGGGATTTATACGCTGCCGCAGTTAAAGGCGGTTTTGTTTCCGCTGTTTGACGCATATGGAATTCGCCGTGCCGTTTTGTTCGGCTCTTATGGGAAAGGCGTTGCGACCGAGAAAAGCGACGTGGATCTTTTAGTAGACAGTGGTCTCCATGGCCTGCGCTTTGTCGGCTTTCAGGATGCGATCCAGCGTGCGCTGAAAAAAGAAGTGGATTTGTTCGATGTGACACACATTGAATCCGGTTCTCCCATTGACCGTGAGATTCAGCAGACAGGGGTGACATTCTATGAGAAATAGCGTCATTGTGGAAAAGCTGATTGCCTACGTGGAAAAGATTCTCCGCTATTGCGAGAATGTGCCGTATGAAGCGTTTGTGTTGGATTCCAAGCTGGTAGAAGCCTGCGTATTCAATTTGAGCCAGATGGGAGAGCTTGCGAACCGTGTAGATGAAGCGTTTGCTACCGCACATCCGGAAGTTCCATGGCGTTCGATTTACGGGTTACGCAATCGGATTGTTCATGACTATGACGGCGTCAACTTGCAGCTGATTTGGGAGATTATCCATGACGATCTGGAGCCGCTCCGCCAAACGCTGCTGCAAATTCGTTCCTCTGTTTGACATGAAATCCGTCCGCGCCAGCGGACACTTCAGCTATTCACGCTTCACTTTTACCTATTACTTCTCCTCATCTCCCCGGTGGATTTCCGCCGGGGAGTTTGCTATACTATAGAAAGAATACCATCGGAAGGACTCGAATTATGAAACGAACGGTCATTGGCGTGATTGCCCATGTGGACGCAGGGAAGACCACCCTGTCGGAGGCCATGCTCTATCTCTCCGGCTCCATCCGCACCTTGGGCCGGGTGGACCATGGGGATGCCTTCCTCGATACCTTCGCCCTGGAGCGGCAGCGGGGCATCACCATTTTCTCCAAGCAGGCCCTGCTCCAATGGCCGGGCCTGCGGGCCGTGCTGCTGGACACGCCGGGCCATGTGGACTTTTCGGCGGAAATGGAGCGAACCCTGGACGTGCTGGACTGCGCCGTTCTGGTTGTCAGCGGCCCGGCGGGGATCCAGAGCCACACCTACACCCTCTGGCGGCTCCTGCGGCAAAGGCACATTCCCACCTTCCTGTTTATTAATAAAATGGACCTGCCCGGGGCGGACAAGGCTGAAATCCTGGACGAGCTCCACCGGACCCTGGGGGACGGCTTCGCCGACTTCTCCCGGCCGGACCCGGAGCAGCTGGCCATAGGCAGCGAGGAATTGTTGGAGGAATTTCTGGACACCGGCGCGGTTTCCGACGAGGCCCTGCGCCGGGCTGTTCAGAATTGCACCCTGTTTCCCTGCTGGTTCGGCGCGGCCCTGAAGCTGGAGGGCGTGGAGGATTTTCTCCAAGGCCTGGCGAAATACGTCCCCGCCGCGCCCCAGGGACCGGACTTCGGGGCCAAGGTGTTCAAAATCTCCCGGGATGGCCAGGGCGTCCGGCTGACCCATCTGAAGGTCACCGGCGGCTGCCTGCGGGTGCGGGATACGGTGGATGGGGAGAAGATCACCCAGCTCCGCGCCTATTCCGGGGCCAAATTCCAGTCCGTGGAGGAAGCGATGCCCGGGGATGTGGTGGCGGCCGTGGGCCTGAGCCGGACCCGTGCGGGCCTGGGTCTGGGCGTTGAGGACCAGGGACAGCCGCCGGTGCTGGAGCCGGTCCTGACCTACGCCGTGATTCTGCCCCAGGGCTATGACGTCCACAAGGCCCTGGACCAGTTCCGGCAATTGGAGGAAGAGGACCCGCAGCTCCATGTGGACTGGAACGGGCAGCACCAGGAGATCCGGGTCCGGCTCATGGGTCCGGTGCAGCTGGAGATTCTCCATCAGCTCCTGCTGGACCGGTTCGGTCTGGAGGCGTCCTTCGGCCAGGGCGGCATTCTGTATAAGGAGACCATCGCCGCCCCGGTGGAGGGCGTGGGCCACTATGAGCCTCTGCGCCACTATGCCGAGGTCCATCTGCTGCTGGAACCGGCCCCCCGGGGCAGCGGCCTGCAATTTTCCACCGCCTGCCGGGAGGATGATCTGGACCGGAACTGGCAGCGGCTGATTCTGACCCACCTCCTGGAGAAGCAGCACCTGGGCGTCCTGACCGGCTCGCCCATTACGGACATGACCATCACCCTCATGTCCGGCCGGGCCCATTTGAAGCACACCGAGGGCGGCGACTTCCGCCAGGCCACCTACCGGGCGGTGCGCCAGGGCCTGATGCAGGCTCAGAGCGTCCTGCTGGAGCCCTGGTACGACTTCCGCCTGGAGGTGCCCCAGGCCAATGTGGGCCGGGCCATGACCGATTTGGAGCAGCTGGGGGCAGAGTTCCAGCCGCCGGTGTCTCAGGGGGACTTTGCGGTTCTCGCCGGTTCCGCGCCGGTGGCGGCCCTGCGGGACTATCCTCAGACCGTCACGGCCTACACCCGGGGTCTGGGCCGGTTCTCCTGTGCCCTGAAGGGCTACGCGCCCTGCAAAAATCAGGCGAAAGTGGTCGAGGCCTTGAACTACGACCCGGAGGCGGACCTGGAAAACTCGCCGGACAGCGTCTTTTGCAGCCACGGCGCGGGCTACCTGGTCAAATGGTCCGAGGTGCCGGAGCACATGCACCTGCCCAGCGTCCTGGAGCCGCCGAAGGAGGAACCGCCCCTGCGGGACCTGGCGGCGGAGTACTGCGCCATGATGGCCACGGACAAGGAGCTGCTGCAAATCTTTGAGCGGACCTACGGTCCCATCCGCCGGGACAAGGCCCAGGCATTGCGGCCGGCCAGAAAACCGGCCCCAGCCAAGCCCTACCGCGGCACGGCCCAGCCCGCCGGGCCGGAATACGTGCTGGTGGACGGCTACAACATCATCTTCGCCTGGGACGATCTGAAAGCCCTGGCAAAGGACAGCCTGGACATGGCCAGGAGCCGCCTGATCAATCTGCTTCGCAACTACCAGGGCTTCCGCCAGTGCCCGGTCATTGTGGTCTTCGACGCCTATAAGGTCAAGGGCAATCCCGGCTCCGTGGAGCATCTGGGCGGCCTTTCCGTGGTCTACACCAAGGAGGCGGAGACGGCGGACGCCTATATCGAGCGGGTCACCCACGAGCTGGGCAAAAAGCACCGGGTCCGGGTCGCCACCTCCGACGGCCTGGAGCAGATCATCATCCTGGGCCACGGCGCCCAGAGAATCTCCGCCGCCCATTTCCGCCAGGAGGTGGATCTGGTAGAGAAGGCCATCCGGGAATTTTTGCCGGAATAATGCTGCACACCCCCTCTCAGACACAGCGGAATGCAGTTCCTGTAGGGCGCGGCCAGTGGCCGCGCCCTACAGTGTGTGCATTTTCACAAAAAATAAATTCCATCAAAATCCCCTTGACAAATTGCCTCTTTTGCTGTATATTTTAATTAGGATTTAATCCTAGTTAGGAGTTATAGCGATGGCGAGAAATACCTTGCAAAAGGAGATCATCCACCAGATGCTCTGTGAGATGCACAATCATCCCACGGCGGCCATGGTGTATGACCGTGTGCACCAGGCACACCCCACCATCAGCCGCTCCACGGTGTACCGGGTGCTGGCACAGATGGCGGAGGAGGGAATCATCCTGCGCCTGGGCCTGGCCGGCAGCGACAGCCGGTATGATGGAAAGACGTCGCCCCATGGGCATGTCCGGTGCCGCGTCTGCGGCGCGGTGGCCGACGTCTCCTGGACCCCCATGGCGGAACCGGCCGACACCGCCGGATTCCTGCTGGAGGACTGCGCGGTGGAATACCGGGGATTGTGCCCTGCCTGCCGTCAGGCCGCCGGAGAAGATAGACCGGCCGAAAGGCGTCTATAAATCAAGAACAACGGGCAGAGGCTCTGTCCGCTGGAATCAATCAAAATTCTATTTAAAGGAGACTACAACTATGAAGAAGTGGGTTTGCCCTGTTTGCGGTTATGTTCATGAAGGCGACACGCCC
>CAMEIU010000172.1 GCA_945918815.1 uncultured Clostridia bacterium | reverse complement strand
TAGATCACAGCTTCCAGACCTCCTCCCGGGTGGAGGAAATGGCGGCAGCCCCGGCGTTCAGCGCTTCCAGCACGTCGTTTTTATCCTCAATGAGGCCGCCGCAGATCAGCGGCGCGGGAAGGGTCCCGGACAGGCGGCGGATGATCCGCGGCATAATGCCCGGCAGGATCTCCACCAAATCGGGTCTTGCCGTCTCGGCAGTCTTCTCCGCGCTCTCGAGAGACATGGAATCGAAGACAAAAAACCTTAAAACTGTGAACAGGCCCAGCTCCTTGGCCCGGCGGATGATATTGGGCCGGGTGGAGATGACCCCGTCGGCCCCGCAGGATTTCAGATAGTCCGCCGCCACCTCCTTAGCGCTGAGGCCGCCGATCAGGTCCCCGTGGACCACGGCGAATTTTCCGGCCCGGTGGATGGACTCGATGGAGCCGCCGATGGAGCAGACGTCCCCAAAGAGTACAAAAATCACCTTCTGGTCCAAAGCCAGGCTGGCGTGGAGCGCGTCCCGGTCCTTGACCGCCGGAATGATGGCCCCTTCGGTGATGGCGCGATGGATGGATTCAATCATCATTCTTCCTCCCTCCGAACAAATAGAAAAAGAGCGCGATGAACGAGGCACAGCCCTCTGTGCTTCGGCCATCTCGCTCTCATACTCTCGCGATACGGTGTCGTTATATCTCTGTTTTTAGAATAGCACCGGCGGCGGAAAATGTCAATGAAAAACGTCTCAAAACGATTTCGGAAACGGGATGCGGATTGCCGCGCCAGTGTGCGCACCAGCGCGGTATGACAGGCGATTTAGAACCTCGCTGCAAAATCTCAGGCTTCTTCCTTCGCCCAGCCGTAGGCGTATTTCACAGCCTTGGACCAGCCCTTCAGGCGGGCTTCCCGCTCCTCCGGGGTGATCTGGGGCAGGAAGACCCGGTCGATGGCGCGGTTCCGCAGCACATCCTCCTTGCTGGCCCAGTAGCCCACGGCCAGACCCGCCAGATAGGCCGCACCGGTGGCGGTGGATTCCACACAGCGTGGACGCTGGACCGGCGCGCCCATGACGTCGGCCTGCATCTGCATCAGAAGGTCGTTGGCCGACGCGCCGCCGTCCACGTTGAGGGCCGCCAGGGCGATTCCGGAATCGGCGTCCATGGCCCGGAGGATGTCCGCCGTCTGGTAGGCAATGGATTCCAGGGTGGCGCGGATGATGTGATACTTGTTGACGCCCCGGGTCAGGCCCACGATGGTGCCCCGGGCATAGGGGTCCCAGTGGGGCGCACCCAGGCCGGTAAAGGCGGGAACCAGATAACAGCCGTTGGTATCCGGCACCTTGGCAGCCATATAGGCGCTGTCGGCGGCGGAATCGATCAGGCGCATTTCATCCCGCAGCCACTGAGCCGCGACCCTGCGGAGAACACAGAGCCTTCCAGGGCATAATTTACCTGGCCGTCCAGGCCCCAGGCGATGGTGGTCACCAAGCCGTTCCGGGAGAAGACGGGACTGCGGCCCGTGTTCATGAGAAGGAAGCAGCCGGTGCCGTAGGTATTCTTGGCCTCGCCGGGAGCGAAGCAGGTCTGGCCAAAGAGGGCCGCCTGCTGGTCCCCCGCCGCGCCGCCGATGGGAATGGGACCACCCAGGAGGGCCGGATCCGTATAGCCGTAGACACAGCTGGAGGGCTTCACCTCCGGCAGCATGGAGGCGGGAATCTCCAGCTCGTCCAGGATCTCCTGATCCCACTGGAGGGTGTTGATGTTGAAGAGCATGGTCCTCGAGGCATTGGAATAGTCGGTCACATGGACCTTGCCGCCGGTGAGCTTCCAGATGAGCCAGGTCTCCACGGTGCCGAAGCACAGCTCGCCCCGCTCGGCCCGCGTCCGGACGCCGGGGACGTTTTCCAGAATCCAGCGGACCTTGGTGGCGGAAAAATAGGCGTCCAGGACCAGGCCGGTTTTGGCGCGGATGGTCTCCGTCAGGCCCCGGACCTTCAACTCGTCGCAGTATTCCGCCGTCCGGCGGCACTGCCAGACGATGGCATGGCACACCGGTTCGCCGGTCTTCCGGTCCCAGACCACGGCGGTCTCCCGCTGGTTGGTGATGCCGATGGCGGCGACATCCTCCGCCTTGGCGTCCACCTTACTCATGGCCTCCACGGCGGTGCCCAGCATGGTGGACCAGATCTCCTGGGCGTCATGCTCCACCCAGCCGGGTTTCGGAAAAATCTGGGTAAACTCCTTCTGGGCCATGGAGCAGATCTCGCCCCGCTGGTTGAAGAGAATGCAGCGGTTGCTGGTGGTCCCGGCATCCAGGGCCATGACGTATTTGGGCATGGAAAGGCCTCCTTTCAATGGACAATGAAGGTGTCCGCTGGCGCGGACGGATTGAAATTGTTTCGCACACTTGTGCCTGGCTACAGGGGCAGTTGGTCGCAAAACGCAGGTGCCTACAGCGGCGCGCCGGGTCGTCGCGCCCTACAATTGACTGTGATACATTCATCGAAAAAAATGCTTTTCGGCACACCCCCACCGCTTCGCGGAGCCCCCTGTAGGGGCGGCTATCAGCCGCCCGCATGGGGCACGAAGGTGCAAAGCGGTTACAGGATCGTCACCGCGCCGTATTCGATTTGCAGGCTGCTGCCGTAGAAGGCTTCCACGGCGCGGATGAAGTAGTCCACATCTTTGCTGCCTGCGGTCTCGAAGCAGGAGTGCATGGCCAGCTGGGCCATGCCGATGTCCACGGTGTAGACGCCGGTTTTGGTGTTGGCGATGTTGCCCAGCGTGGAGCCGCCGGCCTGGTCGGGGCGGTTGGCGTAGTGCTGGACCGGGACGCTGGCCTTGCGGCAGATTTCAGCGAAGACCGCGCTGGACACGCCGTCGGTGGCGTAGCGGGGAGAGTGCTTGATGACCACGCCGCCGTTGAGGACCGGGGCCTCGTTCTGGTCGGCCAGCTCCGGGTGGTTGGGATGGAGGCCGTGGCCGTTGTCGCAGGAGAGCAGGAAGCTCTGGGTCAGCAGTTTCCGGTAATCGGCCTGGGAGAGATTCAACGCCTCGGCAATGGCCTGGAGGGTGTCCGGCAGGAAGGTGGACGCCGCGCCCTGCTTGGTCTCGGAGCCGATTTCCTCGTTGTCAAAGACGCCCAACACGGGAATCTGATTGCTGTCCTTCGCCATCAGGAAGCCCTGGGCGCAGGTGAAGACACAGGCCAGATCGTCCAGCCGGGGCGCGGAGACAAACTCCCCTTTCGGTCCCCAGACCACACCGCGCTGGTTGTTATAGACGAACAGGTCCGTGGCCAGAATGTCCTCCGGGGCGCAGCCGGCCTTGGCGGCGATCTCCTGCCGGAAGGTGCCCTTGGCGTCGGGGCCGCCGTAGAGAGGGAACAGATCCCGGGCCGGATCGTATTTGGCCCCGTTGTTGGCCTCCCGGTTCAGATGGATGGCCACGTTGGGAATCAGCACGCAGTCCTTCTCCAGATCCACCAGCCGCTGCTCAATGCGGCCACCCTGCCGCACCAGAACCCGGCCCGCCACGCTGAGGGGCCTGTCCAGCCAGGGGGCATTGAGCATACCGCCGTAGCGTTCTACGGAGAGGCGCGTATAGGCCCCGTTCAGCTCCGCGTGGTCACGGATCCGGAAGCAGGGAGAATCGGAGTGGCTGGCGCTCATGAGGAAACCGGCGGGCGTCTTGGTGGGCACGCGGAAGGCAATCAGGGACGAGCCATTGCGGACGGCGAAATACTTGCCGCCCTGCTCCAGGCGCCAGCCGCCCTCGGCAAGCTGGACATAGCCCGCCTCCAACAGCATCTGCCGCAGGGTTTCCACCGCATGAAAGCAGTCGGGACTTTTCTGGATATAGTGAAGCATGGAATGTAACATGAAAAAACCTCGTTTCAAAGAAATTCAACAAGTCCAGTATATCACATTCTGGAAAATTGTGATATACTTATCTGAGAAATCCTTCTAAGGAGGAGAGATATGGACCCCATCTACGTCACTGGACATCGGAACCCGGACACCGATTCCATCGTATCCGCCATTGCCTACGCCGCTCTGCGCAATTCTCTGGGCAACCGGGAATTTGTGGCCGCCCGGCTGGGCCATCTCAGCGACGAAACCAAGCGTATTCTGGAGCGCTTCGACTTCCAGCCCCCTGTCCCCATCAAAACCATGCGGACGCAGGTCAAGGATCTGGACTATGACCAGCCCCCGGCCCTCAACGCCGGTGTGACCATCTCCCGGGCCTGGGAGGCCCTGCAGACCAACCCGAACATTCCCGGCATTCCCGTCACCGACGAGGAAGGCCATCTGTACGGCATGATCTCCCCGGAGGAAATTGCC
>CAMEIU010000171.1 GCA_945918815.1 uncultured Clostridia bacterium | reverse complement strand
AAGGGGCCGCAGACGGCCCGGTATTCCAGAATCCTTTGGGCCAGGACCTGACCGATGCCGGGGAGATTTTCCAGGTCTTCCTGGGTGGCCGTGTTCAGATTGACGCGGCCTTGCGGGTCGGCCGCCGATTCCGCTTCCTGCGGCGCCCCTTCCACGGCCTCTGCCCGGACCGGCTGCACCTCCGCCGTCTCCACGGTTACTTCTGCCCGGTTAGATCCGCTGCCCAGGAAAAAGCCCAGGGTGAAGGCGGCCAAAACCGCCAGCAGGACCACGCATCCGATTTCCACGCCTCTGCGCCGCACCCGGATCCCCACCTTCATTGACATTGGTCAAAAATTTGATATACTATTCTTGATCATTATACCACACGATCTGTATTTCCGGCAATGCCGAAACCGATATTCTCCGCAGAAACCCGCCGGGGCTTCGTCTCTCGCGCCCCTACGGAGCAATTTTTAATTTTCATGTTTTCACATTAGGAGACCGCAAATGAAACAGAAATGGACCGCAATATTTCTTGTCCTTGTAATACTCTTTACCCTGGCTGTGCCCGCCGCGGCGGAGGGGCAGGCGGAAGAGATCCCGGAATCCACGGCGCAGTCCTCCGCCGGTCTGGGCTTTTCCATGACCGCTTACGCCGCTCTGCTGATCGAGCTGAACACCGGCGCGACCCTCTACGCCTTCAACGCCAACGAGCAGCACTATCCCGCCAGTCTGACCAAGATCATGACCTGTATGCTGGCCTTGGAGAACGGCAACCTGGAGGACATTCTCACGGTCAGCAGCACGGCCCTGGAAGGTTTGGATGAGGCCGGCAGCACGGCGGGTCTGGTGGAGGGCGAGCAGATGAGCCTGCTGAACATGCTCTACTGCGTCATGGTCAGCTCCGCCAACGAGGCCTGCAACGTGGTGGCGGAATATGTGTCCGGCTCCATCGAGGCCTTTGTGGACCTGATGAACCAGCGGGCCCAGGAGCTTGGCTGCACCGGTACCCACTTCGCCAATCCCCACGGCCTCCACGACGAAAACCACTATACCACCGCCTACGATCTCTCTCTGATCGTGCGGCAGGCATTGCAATACGAGGAGTTCCGCACCATCTGCAACACGGCCAGCTATACCCTGCCTGCCAC
Organism: uncultured Clostridia bacterium; assembly: GCA_945918815.1. Lineage (GTDB taxonomy): Bacteria > Bacillota > Clostridia > Oscillospirales > Oscillospiraceae > Avoscillospira. The sequence goes on along the minus strand of CAMEIU010000171.1, from coordinate 3,226 downwards.
CAACATGCACGAGGCCCGGACCATGAACACCACCAACGAGCTGCTCTCGGTCAACAGCACCAACTACTATTCCAAGGCCGAGGGCGTCAAGACCGGCTTCACCTCGCCCGCCCGCCGGTGCCTGATCTCCACGGCGGACAATGGCAACCTGCATCTGCTGGCCATCATTCTGGGCGCGGACACGGTCTATAACGAGGATCTGGGCACCTGGTTCCCCCAGAACTTTCCCGAGTGCATCAATCTGTTTGAATACGGCTTCCAGAATTACACCATCGCCACGGTGCTGAACACACTCTATCCCCTGGCGGAGATTCCGGTGAACCAGTCCGCCGGGTCCCAGACCGTGGCTTTGGCCCCCGCCAAGGAGCTTCGGACCCTGGTGCCTTCGGATTACAACGAAGACGACCTGCAAATGGACATTCAGCTGATCGGTGACAGCGTGGACGCGCCGGTGGCGGCGGGCGACGTGCTGGGCACCGTGACCGTCTCCTTCCAGGGACAGGTCTTGGGCACCAGCGATCTGACCGCCATCACCGCCGTCTCCCGCTCGGAGATCACCCACCAGGTGGAAGAAACCAAAGTCTACGTGCAGGACAACTGGTGGAAGTGGCTCCTGGGCGTTCTGATTGCGATTCTGGTACTGATCGTGATCTGCCTGATTCTCCTGCAGGTCTACCGACGCCGGGAGCGGAAGCGGAAGGTGGCAGCCCGCCGCCGGGCTCTGGAGCAGCGCCGCCGCCAGCAGGAACGGGAGCAGAACTGGCTCCGCGACAATATGGAGGAATAAATATGGATTGGGACGCCCTTTCCGCCGCCTGCCCGCAGTGCAACCGCTGCGAGCTGTCGGACACCCGGCACAACGTGGTCTTCGGCGTAGGGCCGAGAGACGCGGAGATACTCTTCGTGGGCGAAGGCCCCGGCGAGCAGGAAGATTTAAAGGGCGAGCCCTTTGTGGGGCCCGCCGGGCAGCTGCTGGACGAAATGCTCTCCATCATCGGTCTGGGCCGCCACAACTGCTACATCGCCAACATCGTCAAGTGCCGTCCGCCCCACAACCGGGATCCACTGGAAACGGAGCAGGAGGCCTGTATGCCCTGGCTTCGGATACAGGCCAAGCTGTTGCGGCCCAGGATCATCGTCTGCCTTGGCCGCATCGCCGCCATGAAGCTCATCAAGGAGGATTTCAAAATTACCCGGGAGCATGGCCAGTGGTTTGAAAAAGGCGGCATCTGGTTCACGGCCCTGTACCATCCCTCCGCCCTGCTGCGGGACCCCGGCAAGCGGCCCGAGACCTTCCGGGATCTGAAAACGCTCCAGGCCAAGGTCCTGGAAGTCTGCCCGGACCCGGCGAAGTATGATGTGATATCGTAAGGAGCGCTTATGAATCAGACTGGAATTCACGAAGCGGTATTGGAAGAAATCCGAACCCTTGCCAAAGCCAATCACATTCAAAAGGTCATTCTGTTCGGCTCCCGGGCCAGAGGCGACTTCCACCGAACCAGTGATATTGATCTGGCCGTATCCGGCGGCGATGTGCTGCGGTTTTCCTTGGACGTAGAGGAAAAAACCTCCACGCTTCTGACTTACGACGTAGTTAATTTGGGGAAACCCTTAAGTCGGGAATTTCTGGAAGCCATTCAAAATGAAGGGATCGTACTCTATGAAGAAGTTTGAAAATTACAAGTCCAACTTGGATGTCCTTGCAGAAGCGGATAAGGAAGACCTGGAAAACACATTCATCATTGGCGGAATTATTGACAAATTTTTCATCCAGTTCGAGCTGGCCTGGAAGGTTCTGAAGGAGCTTCTGCGATACGAAGGGAACAGCATGGCCAACACCGGTTCTCCCAGAGAAATCCTCAAGGCCGCCTATGGAACCTATGATTTTATAGGAGAACAGATCTGGCTCTCCATGCTTCGGGACCGGAACGACATGACCCACATCTACGACGGAAACGCGGCAAAGGAATTGGTCGGAAGAATTCTGCACGACTATATTCCCGCGTTTTCCAGGCTGCAAACGGAAATTGAAACCAGATATCAGGAGATTCTGGATATGCTGTAACGCAAGTTGATTCCAGAATGCAGTTGCCTGCAAGCGGCACGTCCAGTGGCCGTGCCCTACAGGGGGCTACTTTATAGAAAATCCCTCGTGCTTCTCAGGCAGGCGGCTGATAGCCGCCCCTACAGGGGCACGAGGGATTTTCTATTGTTTGGAGAGCCGCCGGACCATGTAGTCGTGGGCGTTGTTCTCCAGGGTATCGGCCAGGGGGGACAATTCCGCCTGGCCGTATTTCCGTTTCAGGGCGGTTTTCAGAATGTGGTCCGCCAGGACCGGGTTCTTGGGCAGGAGGCAGCCGTGGGAGTAAGTGGCGAAGACGTTTTTATATCTTGCCCCCTCCATGCCGTCTTGTCCGTTGTTGCCGAAGCCGGACAGGACCTTTCCCATGGGCTTCACGGAGGAGCCGAGATACGTCTTGCCGGAGTGGTTCTCAAAGCCCACCACCGTGACGCCCAGCTCGTCGCAGGTGAAGCTGTAGTTGCCGATCATCCGGTCTTTGCTGCCCTCGGTGTACAGATCCAGGGCCCCTGTGAAGTCGCACTGCTGGCCGTCCCAGGTCTTATAATAGTTTCCAAGCATCTGGTAGCCGCCGCAGATGGCCAGGAAGGGCTTTCCGTCCTCAATGGCGGCCTTGATCTCCCGGGTCTTGCCGGAAGCCAGGTCCGGTAAAAGGACCTCCTGCTCGAAGTCCTGACCGCCGCCGATGAAGAACAGGTCGAAGTCCGCGGCCTTCAGCGGCTCGCCCACGGAGACGCCGGTGGTGGTCACGTCAATACCGCGCCACTGGAGCCGCTTCTCCATGCAGATGATGTTGCCCCGGTCGCCGTAGAGGTTCAGGATATCGGGATAGAGATGACAGATTTTCAGTTCCATATGCCCCTCCTATTCCCAGAAGGCCTTGAAGCCGTAGTTCTTGCTGATGGTGTTTCGGAGGTCCAGCATGGCCGTGTAGGTGGGCATGATATAGACCGGCTTGTCCTGGCTGATGCAGGCTTTGACCAGCTCGCCGTAGTCCCGGATGACGTGAATCTTCTCCATGGGCATCCCGGCGTACTGGAAGCGCATGGCCATGTCGTCGGCCCGGACGCCGGAGACCAGCACCTGAGTCAGGGTGTCGCCCATGGCCACCAGACGCTCGAAGTCCACGTCCCAGATCCAGCTGAC
>CAMEIU010000170.1 GCA_945918815.1 uncultured Clostridia bacterium | reverse complement strand
CGGATTCGCCCATCAGGGTGATGTGGGCCGGGTCGTAGCCCTGGGAGAGCAGATAGCGGTAGGCTGCCAGAGCGTCCTCCAAAGCGGCGGGGAAGGGATGCTCCGGGGCCAGACGGTAGGCGGCGCACAGGGTGCGCACCTGGGTCTTGGAGGCCAGAACCCCGGCGAAGCCCTTGGCGTAGCGGATGCTGCCCGCCACATAGCCGCCGCCGTGGAGATAGAGGACCGCTCTTGGGTCCTCCAGGAGGCTGTCCTCCGGCACGGCCCAGCAGGCCGGGCAGTCCTCCAGGTCAAAGTCCTGGAACTGCACCTTTCCGGCCACGGTCTTGGCTCCCAGCTCTCCCAGGGCTTCCTGGAGACTGCGGGAGGCGGCAATGGAGGACTTGGTCAAAATCGGCTTGAGCAGGCGAATCTGCTCCCGTACCACGGAAGAGACGAGACTGGGCATGGGTGCGCCCCCTTTCCAAGAGATTTCCTATATCTTACTATACCCAATTCCGCATTGCAAGGACCTTTACTTTTTACGGGAATTATGTTAACATGAATCGACAGGAAATGCGCACGACTGGCTTTTTCCCCGTAGGGGCGACCCTTGCGGCCGCCCCTACGGCATCAAAAAAAGGAGACATCGATATGAAGCAATGGTGTAAACGGGCGGCGTCCGTTTTGTTGGTTTTGACGATTCTGGCGACCTGCGCGGCAGCGGCGGGACCGGAGGTATTACAAGAGAATCAGCTGCCCTTGGCCGACAGCCTGCGCCTGGGCGGCGCGGCGTTGGATGCGGAAAAGGGGACGGCCACGGAGCAGGTCCTGACCTACACGCCCGGCGGCGACGTGACGCCCATGGTAGTCTTCGGCGACACCCTCTACGGACGCAGTACCATGGATTACATACAGGCATATCTGGCCAAGCAGGGCTATACCGCCGTGGGCGCCGTCAACGCCTCGTTTTTTGATATGAACAACGGCATCCCCTACGGCATGATCGTCACCGACGGCGTGCTGCGCACCAGCGGCAATGTGAATACCGTGGGCATCTGGTCCGACGGCACGATCCGCATCGGCCTGCCGGAGCTGCACGTGGAGCTGTCCTATGTTGGCGGCACCACGGAGATCAACTACAACAAGGCCCTGACCAAGACCAACGGCTTCAACCTCTACTCCCGGGACTATGACGAGAAGACGAAGAACACCATCTCCGCCTACAATCTGATTCTGGAGCCGGAGACCGATGTTCTGACCGTGGACTGCCAGGTGAAGGCTAAGGTCCGGCGCATTGTCGACGATACGGCCTCCTGTGACATTCCGGCGGGCTGCTTTGTGCTGTCCCTCGCCACGGATACGGCCTATGCCTCGGCCATGGAGGCTGTGGAAACCATGCAGGTCGGGGATACGGTGATCATCACCGCCACGGTGGACCGGGCCTGGGAGGACGTGGCCTATGCCGTGGGCGGCGGCGAACTGCTGGTGGAAAACGGCCGCGCCCTGTCGGATTTCACTCTGGACACGGCGGACAAGCAGGCGGCCCGGACGGCCCTGGGCGTCAAATCCAACGGCGACGTGGTCTGCTACACCGTGGACCACAGCGAGACCTCCAAGGGCATGACCCTGGAGGAGCTGGCGGAACGGATGGCGGACCTGGGCTGTGTCACGGCGGTGAACCTGGACGGCGGCGGCTCCACCTGCGTGGGCGTCACCCTGCCCGGTTACTCGGAATTCACCACGGTCAACGAGCCCTCCGACGGCAAGCAGCGGCCCTGCGCCAACTTTCTGTTCTTTGTCCGGCCCACCACCCGGGCCGGGGCGGCGGCCCGGCTGTTCGTCTATCCCTATGACGCGGCGGTGCTGCCCGGCGGCGAGCTGGAAATGACGGTGAAGGCCGCAGACTACAACTATATGGCCGCCTCTGTGCCCGGCGGCGTCACCTGGTCCGCTACCAACGGCTCCATGTCCGGCAATGTGTTCACCGCCGGACGGACGGGAACCGCAGTGGTCACCGCCACAGCAGGCGGTCTCACCGGCTCCGCCAAGGTCCTGGTGGTGGAGACCCCCACCTCCATTCTGGTCCGGCGGGCCGATCAGGACAAGGCCCTGACCAGCCTGACCGTGGAAAGCGGGTCCACCGTGGACCTGACGGCGGAGGCCGAATACCTGGGGGCAGAACTGGCTGCCAAGGACAGCTCCTTCACCTGGACCCTGTCGGAGGGAATCGGCTCCGTCACGGCGGACGGCGTGCTGACCGCCGGGGAGAACAACGCCAAGGGTGAGCTGACCGTCTCCTGCGGCGATTTGACCGTCGCCATTCCGGTGGAGGTCAAGGCCAATCCCTTTGTGGACATGAAGGGCCACTGGGCCAAGGAATATGTGTCGGAGCTGTACTTCCAGGGAGTCCTCCAGGGCTCTGCGGACACCTCCGGCCAGATGGTCTTCCGGCCCGACGCCTCCATGACCCGGCAGGAATTTGTGGTGGCCCTGATCCGCTATCTCGGCGTGGACACCAACTCCTACGCCGGGGCGGAGCTGCCCTTTGCCGATCAGAATCAGATCGCGGACTGGGCCCTGGACGCCATGAAAACCGCCTACCGCCTGGGCTACCTGACCGGCAGCCAGAAGGGCGACCAGGTCTATGCCAATCCCAAGAGCACCATCAGCCGGGAGGAAGCCATGACCATCCTGGCCCGGACCCAGAACGCTTCCTCCGACTCCGACGCCCTGAACCAGTTCTCCGACCAGGCCAAGACGTCCGACTGGGCCCGGCCCTATCTGACCGCCATGGTGGAACAGGGAATCATCAACGGCTCCAACGGCAAGCTGAACCCCAAGGGAGATGTGACCAGAGCCCAGGTGGCAAAGATGCTCTACGCCATGGGATAAAAGCAACGCGGAAAAATTGGGATTTGAAGCGCAATTTTTCGATCTGCATAGAAATCACCCCGGCCTGCTGTGAATGGGCCGGGGTGATCCTTCTATATCTTTACTTATTCCGCCGGGATTTCCCGGTACATGGCTGCGGCGTCGTCCTTGCGGACGGCTTCGGAGACCTGGAGGACCTCTACGCAGAGGGTCCTGGCTCCAAATTGGATTTGCAGCTTGTCCCCTACCTTCACATCGTAGGACGCCTTGGCCGGGCGGCCGTTGACGGTGATCCGGGCGTTGTCGCAGGCCTCGTTGGCCACGGTGCGCCGCTTGATGAGCCGGGAGACCTTCAGGTACTTATCCAGCCGCATGGCTTATTCCGCCACCTTGTCCTTCAGCGCCTTGCCGGCCTTGAACACGGGCACCTTGGTAGCCGGGACCTCGATGGGCTCCTTGGTCTTGGGGTTCCGGGCCACACGGGCCTCGCGGGTCCGCACTTCGAAGCCGCCAAAGCCCACCAGCTGGACCTTGTCGCCTGCGCTCAGGGCTTCAGTCACGGTGTCGAGGGCGGCGTTCAGCGCCTTTTCGGCGTCTTTCTTGGACAGGCCGGCTTTCTTGGCCACTTCTGCAATCAGTTCAGTTTTGTTCATATTCGTTCCCTTTCCGATCTTTTGAATCTACCATGAGTTTTCCCAAAATTTACTTTCTTATGCCTGGCCGCGTTTCGCCGCCTGCCACAGGGCAAGCTGTTCCTCCGGCGTACATAATTCCAGGCTGCGGCCTTGGGCCGCCGCGGCCTCCTCCATCGCGGAAAACCGCGAAATGAATTTTTCACAGGCGCTGTGAAGGGCCATCTCCGGGTCCTGCTCCGCCAGGGCGGCGCAGCAGACGGCGGCAAACAGCACATCTCCCAGCTCCTCCTGGAAGTTGGAACCCTGTTCCGCGGCCTGCCGCAGCTCCCGGGTCTCCTCCTCCAGCTTTCCAAGAGCGCCGGCCTCGTCCGGCCAGCAGAAGCCGGCCTTGGCGGCCTTCGTCACCAGCTTCTCTGCACGCCACAGAGCCGGCAGGGACCGGGCCACGGAATTGAGGGTATCGGTATGGGTCTTCTGACCCTTTTCCAATGCCTTCATATCGTCCCAGGTCCGGCCGGTGGGGTCGCCGAAGACGTTGGGGTGCCGGAAGATCAGCTTTTTGCAGATTCCGTCGCACACATCGTCCAGGGTGAACCGGCCCCGGTCCGCCTCAATGTCCGCGTGAAACAGGACCTGGAGCAGCACGTCGCCCAGTTCCTCTTTCATGAGGCCGGCGTCGTCGGTATCCAACGCCTCACAGGCTTCGTAGGTCTCCTCCAGAAAATTCCGCCGGATGGACTGGTGGGTCTGCACCTGATCCCAGGGACAGCCGCCGGGGCTGCGAAGCAGATGGGTGATCTCCACCAGGTCCTCAAAGGTATAGCGCTCTTTTCTCATAAAATCTATCATATGTGCCACGCTTTCGCAAGAGTGAATTTGGAATTTATACAGATTGGCGTTTCAACCTGCTTGAAATGGTAAAATAGGGATTTGTTGATGTACAGCTTTTTGTAGGGCACGGCCACTGGACGTGCCGTATG
>CAMEIU010000169.1 GCA_945918815.1 uncultured Clostridia bacterium | reverse complement strand
TGGGCTTCTTGCAGCGCCAGCAGTGGGGGTAGGAGTGGACGATCTCCTCGCTGGCGAAGAGAGCGCCGCTCTCCTTCATGTCAGCCAGGATGACGGGATTGGACTCCTCGGTCTTCATGCCGGCGTACTTGCCGGCGTAGTCGGTGTGGCGGCCCTGGTCGTCCACGGGCACCACCATGTCCATGCCGTAGCGCAGGCAGGTCTGGTAGTCGTCGGCGCCGAAGCCGGGGGCCGTGTGGACGCAGCCGGTACCGGAGTCCATAGTGACATAGTCGGCCAGGACCAGGCGGGAGGTCTTGGGCAGGAAGGGATGGTCCGCCAGCATGTTCTCAAAGAACGCGCCTTCATGGGTTTCGAGAATCTCATAGTTCTCAATGCCGGCCACGCCCATGACCTTTGCGGTCAGGGCCTCGGCCATGATATAGATCTCGCCGCTGGGCGCCTGCACCAGGGCGTAGGACTCCTGGGGATGCAGGGCAATGGCCAGGTTGCCGGGCAGGGTCCAGATGGTGGTGGTCCAGATGACGAAGGAGAGCTTGCTGTGGTCGATGTGGGAGAGCTTGCCCAGGTCGTCGTGGATGGGGAACTTCACATAGACCGTGGTGCAGGGATCGTCCTGGTACTCGATCTCGGCCTCGGCCAGGGCAGTCTCGTCCTTGGGGCACCAGTACACGGGCTTCAGGCCCTTATAGATGTAGCCCTTCTGGAACATCTTGCCGAAGATCTTCACTTCCTCGGCCTCGAAGCCCGGGTCCATGGTCTTGTAGGGGTGCTCCCAGTCGCCGATGACGCCAATGCGCTTGAAGCCTTCCATCTGGGCGTCGATATAGTGCTGGGCAAAGTCGTGGCAGGCGGAGCGGAACTCGGGGACGCTCATGGCCTTCCGGTTCAGCTTGTTCTGCTTGATGATGGCGGATTCGATGGGCATGCCGTGGTTGTCCCAGCCGGGGATATAGGGCGTGTAGTAGCCCCGCATGGCGTAGGAGCGGAGAATGAAGTCCTTGATGGACTTATTCAGGGCATGGCCCATGTGCAGGCCGCCGTTGGAGAACGGAGGTCCGTCGTGGAGGGAGAAGCGGGGCTTGCCCTCATTCTTTTTCAGCATTTCATGGTACAGGTCCATCTCGTACCATTTTTCCAGCATCCCGGGCTCCCGGGCAGGCAGACCGGCCCGCATGGGGAAACCGGATTTCTGCATGTTCAAGGTCTGCTTGTATTCCATAATTGCCTCCAGATACAATATAATATTCAAACAAAAACGCCCTTGTCCCCCTAAGAGACAAAGGCGCAACCCTCTGCGGTACCACTCTTTTTGCCTTGCGGCCACTCAAGCTGCGATATAACGGTCGCGCCCGTCCAAGCCTACTGTGATTTCAGCCGGAGGCTCCGAGGTGATTTTCAAACCGCTTCCGCCGCCTGCTTCCACCAGCCGCAGGCTCTCTTTGGGCATTCCCGGTTCTACTCTTCCTCATCCACGCCATACTATTCGATTCCATAACACATAGTACCCATTTTCGGCGGATTTGTCAACAGAAAATTTATTTTTTCCGCCGAACGAAAAAATGTGCAGCCGGCACGCCCCTCGTGCCCCATGCGGGCGGCTGATAGCTGCCCCTACAATCATGTCTGCAACTACGCCGTAGGGGCGGCCATTGGCCGTCCGGATCCGCACCGGCGAATGGAACCAGCTTCCAGCGGACGCGCAATGCGCGCCCCTACAGGGTGTTCGAGTAAGCTCTGTAGGGGACGCATAGATGCGTCCCGGAGGTCTGCTTTTTTCTTTTGCATACCTTTTTAGAATTCACAAATAATTCACACAGAACTATTGACAATTTTGGGCTGGAGTGGTACATTACATTTAGCACTCAGAGAGATGGAGTGCTAAAAACGTGAGGTGATATCCCATGGAACTGACGGAGCGTCAGAAGAAGGTCCTCCGCGCCATTGTGGACAATTACATTCAGACGGCGGAGCCGGTGGGCTCCAAGGTTCTGGCGGCCATGCCGGGCATGGATTGCAGCTCCGCCACCATCCGCAACGAGATGGCCGAGCTGACCCAGAAGGGCCTTTTGGAGCAGCCCCACACCTCCGCCGGGCGGATCCCCTCTCCCGCCGGTTACCGGCTCTATGTGGATGAGCTGATGCAGGACTACCGCCTGTCTGTGGACGAGACCCAGAGCCTCAACCAGGCCATGGAGCTGAAAATGCAGGAGGTTGACAAGGTCATCAGTCAGGTCAGCAAGATGGTCTCCAAAATGACCAACCTGCCGGCCGTGGCCATGACCGCCGCCGCCAACGCGCCTACGGTGCAGCGGTTCGACATTCTCATGGCCAGCAGCAACAGCTTCATTCTGGTGGTTATGACCAACAGCGAGACCATCAAGAATAAACTCATCAAGCTGCCGGTAAACTGCACAGAGCAGGATTTGAAGCTGCTCAGCGCGGTGCTCAACGCAAGCCTGACGGACCTCCCCGCGGAGGCCATCACGCCGGAGGTTTTGAACAAGGTGACCCGCAGCGCGGGACCGGCGGCCAGCATGGTGCCGGTGATCGTGGATTTCACCACCCACGTGCTCCAGGAGCAGCAACGCAGCGAGGTCTATGTAACCGGCCAGATGAAGCTGCTGGGCCAGCCGGAGTACCGGGATGTGGACAAAGCGCAGGAGGTCCTGTCCAGCCTGGACAGCGACACCTTCTCCAATCTGCCCGCCACCCTCTTGGACAACGCCAAGACGCAGATTTTGGTGGGGCCCGAGAACATCGCCAGGGAGCTGAAGGACACCAGCGTGGTCATGACCCGCTTCGACATCGGCGACGGCATGCAGGGCCTCATCGGCGTGGTGGGTCCCACCCGCATGGATTACGCCCAGGTCACCGCCCGCCTCAGTTACTTTGCCGAAAATCTGGGCCGCATGTTCTCCAGGCCGGAGCCGCAGCTGCCGCCCAGCGCACACGATAAAGATCAAGAACCAGGAGACGAATCATAAATGGAAGAAACCAAGCATACAAACCAGCCGGAAACGGCGGAAGAGACCGCCCAGGCGGCCCCGGAGACCGAGATCCCCGTGGAAGAAACGGTCCAGGCCGCGCCGCCGGACGAAGCCCCCAAGGAGGAGGCGCCCAAGCCGGATCCCGTGGAAGAGCTGAAAGCCAAGCTGGCCGCCGAGCATGACAGCTACCTGCGGCTGGCCGCCGAGTACGACAATTTCCGAAAGCGCAGCCAGAAGGAGCGCGACAATCTCTACACCGACATCAAGGCCGAGACCGTGGGCAAGTTCCTGCCGGTGTTTGACAACCTGCAGCGGGCCCTGGATCAGGAAACCGCCGACGAGGCCTACAAGAAGGGCGTGGAAATGACCATGAACGGCCTGATCGCCATCATGGAAGGCCTGGGCGTCAAGTCCTTCGGCCAGGTGGGAGAGACCTTCGATCCCCAGCTGCACAACGCCGTCATGCACAAGGAAGACGAGAGCCTTGGCGAGAGCGTCATTGCGGAGGTCTTCCAGACCGGCTTTAAGGTCGGCGAAAAAGTGGTCCGCCACGCCATGGTGGTTGTGGCAAACTAAAATCGACTGGCCCGTAGGGGCGGCTACCAACCGCCCGATGGTGCGCAGCTGCGGGCGGCTGATAGCCGCCCCTACAACGAAATTTGTAAATTCTTCATCCAATTCAGGAGGTTATCATTATGAGCAAAATTATCGGTATCGACCTTGGTACAACCAATAGCTGTGTGGCCGTCATGGAAGGCGGCGAACCCGTCGTCATCACCAACGCCGAGGGCAACCGCACCACGCCCTCTGTGGTGGCGTTCTCCAAGACCGGCGAGCGTATGGTCGGCCAGGTGGCAAAGCGCCAGGCCGTGACCAACCACGACCGCACCATTTCCTCCATCAAGCGTGAAATGGGCAGCAACTACAAAGTCACCATCGACGACAAGAAGTACACCCCCCAGGAAATCTCCGCCATGAACCTGCAGAAGCTGAAGGCGGACGCCGAAGCCTATCTGGGCGGCCCCGTCACCGAAGCCGTCATCACCGTGCCCGCTTACTTCACCGACGCCCAGCGTCAGGCCACCAAGGACGCCGGCAAGATCGCTGGTCTCGACGTGAAGCGGATCATCAACGAGCCCACCGCCGCGGCCCTGGCCTACGGCCTGGACAAGGAAACCGAGCAGAAGATCATGGTCTACGACCTGGGCGGCGGCACCTTCGACGTGTCCATCCTGGAGATCGGCGACGGCGTCATCGAGGTTCTGGCAACCGCCGGCAACAACCGCCTGGGCGGCGACGACTTCGACGAGTGCATCATGAAGTATCTGGTGGCCGAGTTCAAGAAGGCCGAGGGCATCGACCTGTCCGGCGACAAGGTTGCCATGCAGCGTCTGAAAGAGGCCGCCGAGAAGGCCAAGATCGAGCTGTCCGGCGTGACCTCCAGCAACATCAACCTGCCCTATATCACCGCCGACGCCACCGGCCCCAAGCATCTGGAT
>CAMEIU010000168.1 GCA_945918815.1 uncultured Clostridia bacterium | reverse complement strand
CATCAAGCCCGTGGTGAAGAACTGGACCAAGCCCATCACCATCGCCCGTCACGCCTACGGCGACGTGTACAAGTCCGTGGACTTCTACACCACTCAGCCGGGCACCGCCACTTTGACCTTTGACGGCGTGGACGGCGAGCACAAGGAGGTCCTGGTCCAGAAGGTCAGCGGTCCCGCCGTGTGGCAGGGCGCCCACAACAAGGACAGCTCCATCCGCTCCTTTGCCCGGGCCTGCTTCCAGTACGCCGTGGACACCAAGCAGGACCTGTGGTTCTCCACCAAGGACACCATCGCCAAGGTCTACGACGGCCGCTTCAAGGAGATTTTTGAAGAGGAATTCGTGGCCTACAAGGCGAAATTTGAGGAACTGGGCATCACCTACTTCTACACCCTCATCGACGACGCCGTGGCACGGGTCATCCGGTCCCAGGGCGGCTTCATCTGGGCCTGCAAGAACTACGACGGCGACGTCATGAGCGACATGGTCTCCACGGCCTTCGGCTCTCTGGCCATGATGACCTCCGTCCTGGTGGCCCCCGACGGCACCACCGAGTATGAGGCCGCCCACGGCACCGTCACCAAGCACTATTATAAATGGCGCAACGGGGAGAAGACCTCCACCAACCCCATGGCCACCATCTTCGCCTGGACCGGCGCCCTGCGGAAACGGGGCCAGCTGGACGGCTTGACCGATCTGGTGGACTTCGCGGACCGCCTGGAAAGCGCCTGCTTCGCCACCTTGAACGAAGGAATCATGACCAAGGACCTGGTAAGCCTGGTGGAGCCGGGCTTTAAAGCCACAGCCGTGGACAGCGAATCCTTCCTGGACGAGATCGCCAAGAGAATCTGAATCTTCAATTATAACGGGCCGTAGGGGCGGCCATTGGCCGTCCGTCAGACCACGGACGCGCAGTGCGCGCTCCTACGGTCAAAACGAGGAGGATATGAGTATGGAACTCCGGAAAACGGGCGTCGCCGGGACCATGGAGTCTGGCGATATCATGGTGACCATTGAACCAAGGGACCAGGGCGGCATTGCCATTGCGCTTTCCAGCTCGGTTTTGCAGCAGTACGGCCGTCAGATCAAGGCGGTCATTACGGAGACTCTGGAAGGCCTGGGCGTGACCGACGCCGCCGTGACGGCGGTGGACAAAGGGGCTTTGGACTGCACGGTCCGGGCTAGAGTCAGCGCGGCGGCTTACCGGGCCGCCGAATCCAAGGACTATTCCTGGAGGTAAGAGGATGGAAAAACGGTATGTGAAGGACCGCCTGCGCCGGAGCATGATGTTCGTCCCCGGCAACAACCCCGGCATGATCTCCGACGCGAGAATCTACGGCGCCGACTCCATTATGCTGGACCTGGAGGACTCCGTGGCCTTCACCGAGAAGGACACGGCCCGGCTCCTGGTTCACAACGCTCTGAAAACCATCGACTTCGGCAAAAAAGAAGTGGTGGTCCGCATCAACGACCTGGCTTCCGGCCTGGGCGTGGAGGACCTGGAGGCCATCATCCCTGCCGGCGTCCATGTGGTCCGGCTGCCCAAGACCGACTCCGCCCAGGACGTCATCGACTGCGAACGGGAGATCGCGCGCATCGAGCAGAAGAACGGCATTCCCGTCGGCTCCGTAGGCATGATGGCGGCCATCGAATCCGCCAACGGCGTCCTCAACGCCCGGGAAATCGCCACGGCCTCTGACCGGCTCATCGGCGTGGCCCTGGGCGCCGAGGACTATGTGACCGATCTGAAGACCACCCGGGCCGACGGCATCGAGCTGCTCTTCGCCCGCTGCATGATCCTCAACGCCGCCCGGGCCGCCGGAATCGCCGCCCTTGACACGGTCTTCTCCAATGTCAACGATGACGAGGGCTTCCTGGCCGAGGCCACCCTCATCAAGAAGCTGGGCTTTGACGGCAAGTCCGTCATCAATCCGAGACAGATCGCGCCCCTGCACAAGTGCCTCCAGCCCAGCCAGAAGGATCTGGACAAGGCCTACGCCGTCATGGACGCCATCGCCGAGGCCCAGGCCAGAGGCTCCGGCGTGGCCAGCCTCAAGGGTAAAATGATCGACCGGCCTGTGGTCATCCGCGCCCAGCGGCTCATCGCCCTGGCCGAAGCGGACGACCCGGTGGAGGAGGAATGAGCCATGGTCGAATTAGAAAAGATTCCCCATCTCGATGAGATTTCCCACCACGGCGTGTTTCAGGGCGTCCGTCCAAAGAACACCGCCACCTTCCGGCAGCGGACCGTGGCCCACAACAAGCTGATGCCCTCTCTGGAGGAGGCCATCCGCCGCACAGGCCTCAAAGACGGCATGACCATCTCCTTCCACCACCACTTCCGCAATGGCGACCATGTGCTGAACATGGTGGTGGACACCCTGGCCCGCATGGGCTACAAAAACCTGACTCTGGCGGCGTCTTCCCTGGCAGCGGTCCACGCGCCTCTGATCGAACACATCAAAGCCGGCGTCATCACCCACATTGAGACCTCCGGCCTTCGGGGCGAGCTGGCCGAGCAGGTTTCCCGGGGCCTCATGGACTGCCCCGTGGTCTTCCGCAGCCACGGCGGCCGGGCGGCGGCCATCAGCTCCGGCGACCTGCACATCGACGTGGCCTTCCTGGGCGCGCCCTCCTGTGATCCCTACGGCAACGCCAACGGCTACAGCCGGGATGACGACGACTCCATCGCCTGCGGCTCCCTGGGCTACGCCCGCACCGACGCCAAGTACGCCGACAACGTCATCGTCATCACCAGCAACGTGGTCAACTATCCCAACGCCCCCTGGGCCATCCCCGAAGACGACGTGGACTACATCGTCAAGGTGGATGACATCGGCGACCCCAAGGGCATCATGTCCGGGGCCACCCGCTACACCAAGAACCCCAAGGAGCTGCTGATTGCCGAGACGGCGGCCAACGTCATCGAGGCGGCGGGCTACCTGTACGACGGCTTCTCCATGCAGATGGGCTCCGGCGGCGCGTCCCTGGCGGCGGCCCGGTTCCTCCGGGAGAAAATGCTGGCCCAGCACATCCACTGCCGGTTCGCCCTGGGCGGCATCACCGGCCAGATCGCGGCCATGCACGAGGAGGGCCTCATCGACCGCATTCTGGACGTGCAGAGCTTCGACGTGGATGCAGCCCTGAGCCTGAAAAAGAACCACTTCCATCATCAGATCTCTGCCAGCTACTACGCTAGCCCCCTGGCCTCGGCGGCGGTGGATCAATTGGACTTCGTGATTTTGTCCGCCCTGGAGATCGACACGGACTTCAACGTCAACGTGCTGACCGGCTCCGACGGCGTCATCCGCGGGGCCATCGGCGGCCATCCCGACACGGCGGAGGGAGCCAGCCTGTCTGTGGTGGTGGGTCCCCTGACCCGGGGCCGCATTCCCACCATCATCGACCATGTGAACACCGTGGTGACCCCCGGCGCCACCGTGGACGTGGTGGTGACGGACCAGGGCGTGGCCGTCAATCCCAACCGGCCCGAGGTGGCCCAGAAGCTGAAAAAGGCCGGCATTCGGGTCTACACCATCCAGCAGCTGAAGGCCAAGGCCGAAGCCCTGGTCGGCAAGCCGGACCCCATCCGGTATCTGGACCGAATCGTCGGCGTGGTCATGTACCGGGACAATACGATCCTGGACGTGATCCGGCAGATTGACGAAACGGAAGCATAAATTGGATACAAACAGCCAGACGGTTCCACGCCGTCTGGCTGTTTTTTGTGTCTGCACGCCAACAATAGCCTTCCCCTTGAGGGAAAGGTGGCGCGAAGCGCCGGATGAGGTGGAGCAGAATTACGAATTCGCCGGAAGTCGTTGCAAAACGGAACCTGTTTCTGCACACCTCATCAGTCTCGCTTCACTCGACAGCTTCCCCTCAAGGGGAAGCCTTGGTGCCCAGCGAACTGTTTCCGTATTGTACACCCGCACGATGGTGCGGATTTTGGCATAGAATGGACCAGCGGCGGAGGCCGCATTGATTTGAGGTGAAATCCTATGCTGACGGTTGCAAAATTCGGCGGGTCTTCTCTGGCGGACAGCGCCCGCTTTTTACAGGCCGCGGCGCTGGTCCGGCAGGATCCGGCGCGGCAGGTGGTGGTGGTCTCGGCGGCCGGGAAACGGCAGGCCGGGGACTGCAAGATCACCGATCTATTGTACTTATGTCATGCCCATCTGGTCCACGGCGTCTCCTGCTGGGACCTGTTCCGCCGGGTGCGGCAGCGGTATCTGGAAATCCGGGACGGCTGCAGCTTAACCACGGACCTGGAGCCGGTTTTGGACACAATTTACGAACACCTGAGCCGGAGCGCCGCCTATGCCGCCTCCCGGGGTGAATATCTGTCGGCCCGGCTCATGGCGGACCTGTTGGGATACCAATTTGTGGATGCGGCGGACTGGCTGCGTTTTACCTACGATGGCCAGGTGGACTACGCCGCCTCCCGGACGGCCTTGCGGTCCCTGGCCATGGGCCGGCGGGTGGTCACGCCGGGCTTCTACGGCTGCCTGCCCGACGGCTCCATCCACACCTTCTCCCGGGGCGGCAGCGATGTCACC
>CAMEIU010000167.1 GCA_945918815.1 uncultured Clostridia bacterium | reverse complement strand
TGTTCCCGGAAAAGCGGAAGGACGGCTGCTGGATCAAGAATATTGTCTTCAATTTCCCCGTTCCTATGAACGGCGAGGAAGTGAAAGAATTGCCCTTGGAAAATGAAACAATGCTCGAGACGGTAGTATTGATGTCAAAGGCTACAAGTTTCTGAGTACTTCCGTAAAATCGGTCTGTGCAGGAGGAACGGATTGCCACGACAGTCTGCGGACTGGCTCGCAATGACAGCGTTTTTGGAACACTTGCAAGAAATTTGCTGTTGCTTATTAAAACCGATAATCATAATCCCGATTTCCCTCTTCCAAGATGATTTTTCAGAACGTGCTGGAGCATTCCGACTGTGAAAAAGTCGCGGAGATGGAACTGGCTCTGGAGTTATAAAGAACCTCGCGCCCCTGAAACGGGGCGCGAGTGGTTTTATGCGCCGAACAGCAGCAAGTATCCGCCGGCCAGGCAGAGCAGGACCATGGCGAATTTCTGAAAGCGGCCGCGTTCCATATTCCGTATCAGCCGTTTGGCCAGGAAGGTCCCGGCCACCATGGCCAGACCCATGAGAACGCCGGTTCCAAACGCCTGAGGCGTCACATGGGTCAGCTTGGCGTAAAGGACGGTTTTCAGCAGATGCATGGCCGTGGCCGTGGCGGCCTCGCTGGCGATATAGGCCACAGGCGCGAGATTCAAAGAGAGAAACACCGCCGCGCCGATGGGACCGCCGCTGCCTGCCAGACCGGACAGGGCGCCGGTCACCGCGCCGCCCGCCAGCAGCGTCCTGCGGTTCCCTTTCAGCCGGAAGATTTTGAACCGCTGGAGTAGCGCCAGAAGAATCAAGGCGCCGCCGATGCAGCGGGTCACAAGATCCTTGGGCAGCACCGTGAAGCCGAAGGCCCCCAGCGCGGCCAGGGGCAGGGCCGTCAGGCAAAACCAGCCCACGGATTTCCACTGAATCTCCCGCCAGCCGGAGGCCATTCTCGCCAGGTTGCCCATAAGCTGGGCCAGGGTCAATACCGGCACCGCCGCCTCCGCCCCCAGGCAGGCCGTCACCACCGGCAAAAGCAGCAGCGATCCGCCGAATCCCGCCGCGCCGGAAAGCAAAGCCGCCGCAAAAGCGGCCAGAATCAGAAGTACATAAATCCCCATCTCAAAGCCGCTCCTTTGCCGTCAGAAGGAAAAATTGGGATTTGACGATGTACCGCTTTTTGTAGGGCACGGCCACTGGACGTGCCGCATGCAGGCAACTGCATCCTGGAACCAACTGCCAAACGGCGCGTCGGGTCGCGGTCCAGACCGGCCTCTCTTGCCCTTCGGGCAATTCACCTTCCCGCGCCCTACATTGGCGATACAACACATCTGCAAATCCCAATTTCCCGATTACTTCATTTTCTCGAATTCCTTCGCCACAGTTTGCAGCAGTGCCCGGATTTTTAGATTCTGGGGACAGGCTTCCTCGCATTGGCCGCATTGGACGCAGTCGGCGGGCTTTCCGCCATTTTCGGTGAGTTTTTTGTAGCGGTGGCCGCAGCCCCGGTCCATGTACTGCTTCTTGGAATTGTAGCAGGCGAAGAGATCCGGGATGGCGATCTGCTGGGGACAGCCGCTGGTGCAGTAGCGGCAGGCGGTGCAGGGAATGATGTCCTGGGTGCGGAAAATCTCCCGGACCTGTTCCACGGCGGCCTGCTCCTGCTCGTTCAGAGGCTGGAAGTTTCTCATGAAGCCGATGTTCTCCTCCATCTGGGCCATGTCGCTCATGCCGGAGAGTACTTTGAACATGCCTTCAAATCCGGCGGCGAAGCGGATGGCGTAGCTGGCGGCGGATCCGCCGTGGAGTTCGTCGAACACCTGCTGAGCCGCGGCCGGCAGCTTGGTCAGGCTGCCGCCCTTTACCGGCTCCATGACCAGCACCGGCTTGCCGTATTTCCGGCAGACCTCATAGCAGCGGCGGCTCTCCACAGCGGGATTTTCATAGTCCACATAGTTGAACTGAATCTGCACGATTTCAATCTCCGGATGCTCCCGCAGAATCCGCTCCAGGAATTCCGGCGTGTCGTGGAAGGAGATACCCACATGGCGGGCCTTCCCCTCGGCCTTCATCTGCTGGGCGAACTCATAGGCCCTGCAGCGGGTGTACTTGTCGTAGTTTCTGGAATTCTGGTTGTGCAGCAGCAGGTAGTCAAAGTATTCCACGCCGCAGGCCTCCAGCATGGTGTCAAAATAGGGCCGGAGATCCGCCTCTGTCTGGAAACATTCGGAGATCTTGTCGGTGAGGACGTATTTTTCCCTGGGATAGCGGCTGGTCAGGCACTCCCGCAGGGCGGTCTCGCTCTTTCCGTCCAGATACACATGGGCCGTGTCAAAATAGTTGAATCCGGCCTCCAGATAGGCGTCGATCATTCTGGAAAATTCCACAGTATCCACCGCGTCCCCATGCATGGGCAGGCGCATACAGCCAAAGCCGAGCAAATTGTTGTTCATAATAGACCTCCTTGTTCCATCGGGTGAAATTGGGATTTGGCGAGGGCCAGTACAAAAAATCAACAAATCCCATTTTCCCGCAGCGTTGTGTCAGAATAATTTCATTATAATACATCCGGGAACAAGAGGCAAGAAAAAGCCGCCTGTGCGGAAGCAGAGACTTCCAACAGGCGGCTTTTCAGTCCTCGTGTTTATTTTTATCCTTCAAATGGCAGATCAGGCTGTATACCAATTGGATATCGCGCTCTGTCAATCCGTCCACACTGACAGTGGAAGAAGTGTCTACGCAGAGAAGATAGTCTGTCGAGACCTTAAAAAGGTTGGCGAGCTCTACGACATACTGGGTTGAGGGAACGGAGATTCCCATTTCCCAGGCATTGACGCTGGACCGTGTGATTCCCAGCAGCTTTGCCAGGTCTGCCTGTGTCCAATTGTTTTGCTCCCGAAGATCCTTGATCCGGTCTGCAACCATGTAACCCAGCTGCCTGAATTATTACGGCGGAAAGCTGTACTACCGGTGCACAGAAGAGGTCCGGTGCTTTGACCCGGAAACGCAGCAGGTGGAAATTCTTGTCCGTGTGGAGCCGGGTGAAGACCTTCGCCATAGCACGACCACCTATACGGCGTATTCCGAGATCAATTCCGTATTTGTGGTGGACGGCCTGCTGCTCTATACAAGGACGGAACCAGCGGCGTCCGGCATACATGATCAGACGGTATATCTGATCGACCGGGAACAGAAATCCGGTCAGCCGGCGGGCCTCGTCCTCATCGGAGAAACGGGAGCGGCCACACGCTATTCCCTCCAACCGTAATAACATCGATCGCCGCCTGATCATAGAATGGAGCAATTCTATGATAAGGCGGCGATTGTATGATTTATGTAGTCCAGCCGGGGGATACGGTGTTTCAGCTGGCCCGGCGGTTCGGCGTCTCTCAGGCGGACATTGTCTATCTCAATCAGATTCCGGCGCCCTTTGATCTGGCGGTGGGCCAGACCCTCTGGATCGGGGCCAGGACTGTGCCGGGGACGCCGGAGATCCAGGTGAACGGCTTCGCCTATCCCTACATCAGTCCCTGGGTTCTGGAGCAGACTCTCCCCTATCTGAGCCTTCTGTCGGTGTTTTCCTACGGCTTCACGCCGGACGGAGACCTGCTGCCGCCGCCTCTGACGGACAGCCGCCTGCTGGAACGGGCCAAGGCCAACAACGTGGAGACGGCCATGGTCCTGGCGCCCATCGGGGCTGACGGCATGTTCAGCAATCTTTTGATTCATCAGGTGGTCTCCAATCCGGCGGCCCGGGCGCGGCTGCTGTCCCAGGCAGCGGATACCATGCAGGAAAAGGGCTACCGGGAGCTGAACATCGATTTTGAATATGTGCTGGCCGGAAACCGGGACGATTTTTCCTCTTTTGTGGAGCAGGCGGCGGAGACCCTCCATCCCCTGGGCTTCCGGGTGTCCGTGGACCTGGCCCCCAAGACGTCGGCAGACCAGCCGGGGACCCTCTACGAGGGCATGGACTACGCCCGCCTGGGCGCAGCGGCAGACCGGGTGCTGCTGATGACCTATGAATGGGGCTATAAATATGGCCCGCCCCAGGCGGTGGCGCCCATCGATCCGGTGCGGCAGGTGGTGGATTACGCTCTGACGGAGATTCCGGCGGAGAAAATCAGCCTGGGCCTGGCCAATTACGGCTATGACTGGCCCCTGCCCTTCGTCCAGAACCGGACCGCCGCCCGGACCCTGGGTCTGGTGGAGGCGGTGGAGCTGGCAAAGCGGGTGGGGGCCGAGATTCACTTCGACGAAAAGGCCCAGTCCCCCTGGTTCGAGTACACCAATCTGGGCATCCGGCATATCGTCTGGTTCGAGGACCTGAGAAGCTGGCAGGCGAAATTTGATCTGATCCGGGAGAAAAAATTAACAGGCCTTGGAATCTGGCAGATCATGCAGCTCTACCGTGCCGGCCTGGCCCTGATTGGCGACCAATTCGAGCCGGAATCCCCCGCACCCTAAGGGCTGCCTCCCATAACAACAGAATCGTTCAGCCCGGAAAAATGGGATTTGTAGAGGTGTTGCACTGGCGCGGGAGCGCCCCAAAAGCCTTCCCCTTGAGGGGACGCCCCAGGGCGGCCTCTCT
>CAMEIU010000166.1 GCA_945918815.1 uncultured Clostridia bacterium | reverse complement strand
AATCTGCAAAGAGGAATAGCTTCGAATTTATCCGGCTGTAACACAGAGGATCCCGCCGCCTATCGGGCGGCGGGATCCTCTGTGTTTTTCCTATGGAAATCGGAATCAGGCGCGCTCTGCCAGACGGCACTTGAGCGTCACCAGCTCGAAGCCGTGGACGGGGAACTTCTCCTGGATGGCCAGATCATGGAGCCCGTCTACCAGACAAGTAAGGCTTCTTAAATCACTTCAATCTACAGCAGTATCCATGCCGATGCAAAGCACCATCTGGACAATCTGATGCCATGGTAGTATATTACAGATGTAGTTTAGAAGTGCGATGACCCCGGCTTGCCGGAACATCAAAGCAAAGAGGAGAGATTCGTGTGAAACGTTCTGAGATCAACAAAGCCTTGAAAGAACTGGAAGCCATGTGCGAGAAGGAGCATTGCTATCTGCCGCCCTTCTGCCATTTCACCCCGGAACAGTGGCAGACCATCGGCCACGAGTACGACGAGGTCCGGGACTGCAATTCTCTGCCCAACGAGGAGATCGACTCTCTGGACCGGATGCAGGTCACAAAATGGCCCGGTTCGATTTCTTCAAAGGAAATGTCGCACTGGGTGCAGGTCTCGGTCGCGTGGGGACACCGGGCGGCGAAGCGGCAGCCGGGCTTGGGGTTGATGGGTTGGTGACCTCGCCCCGGATAATCTGCGGCTTCCGGTTGCGCATTTCGATGCTGGGGATCGGAATGGCCGACAGCAGCGCCTTGGTGTAGGGATGGACCGGATTGCGGAACGGTGACACGTTTTGTACTGCGCCGTACACTGGGGGCAGCGGGGAGAGAAGGCGCAGCCGGACGGCAGATTGGTGGGATCCGGCATCATGCCCGCAATGGGATGGAGCCGTTTTTCGTCCTTCTCCAGATTGGGGATGGAGTTGAACTGGCCCACGGTATAGGGATGATGCTTGTCCCCGGTGAAACTGTCCTCCAGGGTGCCGTATTCAATGACCTCCCCGGCGTCAGATACATGATGGCATAGACGAGAAAGATTGCGCCAAGCAAAACCGGAATGGTAAACAGGATTCGCTTGATGACATATTTATGCATATTGTTCGCCCCAGTGCTTTCGTTTTACAGGATCAGCGGATCACTCCCCTCAAAAACTTTATTATTTTAAATGGAAACAGTCAACCCTATCATGCAAACATGTATTGCAAATTTTAAAGAACCCTATATAATTTAAAAAGGTAAAGAAGCTGCCGTAAAAATCCGAGGCTCCCCAGGGGAGCGGCGGCTTCTTTGGGAAAAGGAGGAAAATCATGCAGGACAATCTGAGATGGCCGTATCCTGCGGAGGTGGATAAAACCATCCGAATGGAAGCGGACGTCCTCGTACTGGGCGGCGGCATCGCCGGCTGCATGGCGGCCATTTCCGCGGCAAAGCGGGGCCAGCGGGTGATTTTGGTGGAAAAAGGCGCCACCAAGCGCAGCGGCGCCGGCGGTTCCGGCTGCGACCACTGGGAATCCGCCGCCAGCAATCCCTGCTCCGGCGTCACGCCGGAAGCGCTGCTGCAGGCCATGCTGGATGACAACGACGGCTACAACAACGGAATCTCCCATTATATCGAGTGCCGGGAGGGCTGGGACCATCTGCTGGAGATCGAGCAAATGGGCGGCAAAATCCGCGATACAGAGGATGAATTCGTGGGCGCGGAATTCCGGGACGAAAAGACCAAGCTCCTGTTCGCCTACGATTACAAGAATAAATTCACCATCCGCATCTGGGGCACCACCTTCAAGCCCGCCATGGAGAAGGAGTGCCGCCGCCTGGGCGTGCAGGTCGTGGACCGGGTCATGGTCACGTCCCTGCTGACCGAGGGCGGTAAAAACGGTGCGAAATGCATCGGCGCCACCGGCATGCATACGCGCACCGGCGCGTTCTACGTCTTCTCCGCCAAATCTGTGGTCATGGCCATGTCCCGGCCGGCCCGGGTGTGGCTGTTTTCCTCGGCTCATCCCGGCCTGTGCGAGTTCCGTCCTCTGCAATGCATCGGCGACGGCCACGCCATGGGCTGGCGCGTGGGCGCGGAGTTCAACATGATGGAAAAATCCGTGCGCGCGGAGTTCTCCTCCGCCGGACGGTCCTTCCCGCCCTACAGCGCGGGCAACAACCACAACACCTGGTACGCCGCGTCCCTGGTGGATGCCGAGGGCCGGGAAATTCCCTACGCCGACCGGGACGGCAATCTCCTGACCTCCGTCAGCCAGCGTTTTCAGCCGGCGGAGGGGCAGCACTTTTTCATGAAGGGCGGCAACATCGAGCAGGCCAAGTACGCCTACGACGGCCCGGAAACCCTTCCCTATGAGACCCTCCGCAAGCAGGGCTACAAGCTGCCGTTCTATGCCGATTTGTCCACCCTGCCGGAGCTGGAGCGGAAGGTCATCTGGGGCATGATGGTGGGCCAGGAGGGCAAAACCAACGTGCCGGTCTACAAGAATTTCACCGAGGCGGGCTTCGACCCGGAGCGGGACGTGCTGCAATGCTACGGCGTGGGCTGGACCAGCGCCGAGTTCCTGCCCCAGGAGCGGCAGCTCTTCGGCATGCCCGGCGGCTTTATGAACGACTGGAATCTGATGACCAACCTGGACGGCCTGTTCGTGTGCGGCGATGCCCTGTTTTCCTCCAACTGCTTCGGCCATGCGGCTTCCACCGGCGCCTACGCGGGCCGGAAGGCGGCGGCCTACACGGCGGACCACGGAGAAATCCTTCCCCCGGATGAGGACCAGATCGGGCGGGAACGCCGCCGCATCTACGCGCCTCTGGACGCGGATCCCCTGGAGGGCGTCAGCTGGAAAGAATTGAACGAGGCCGTTTCCAAGGCCATGCAGAACTACTGCGGCGAGCAGAAGCGGGACGAGCTGCTGCAATCCGGCGTGGAGCTGCTGGCCCGTTACGAGCGGGAAATCGTTCCAAAGGCCTACGCAGCCAATCCCCATGAGCTGATGCGGCTCCTGGAGGTGTTCGACATCCTGACCGTGGCACAGCTGATTCTCCAGGCCTGCCTGGCCCGGCGTCAGACCTGCGAAAAGCTGGAGTTCTACCGCACCGACGGAGACGGGCAGAAACCGGCCCCCTTCATCTGCATTCGGTATGACGGCGAAAAGGTCCTCCGCCGGGAGGTCCCCCTGGACTACGCCGGAAACATCAAAGAGAATTATGAGAAATACAACCAGGATTACATCGCGGAAAAGGCCGGGGAGGTGGGCGCATGAGTGAGAGAACCGAATTCACCTTCCGCCACACGCCCCCCGCCATGCCTATTCGCTTCGACGCGGACAAATGTATCGGCTGCAACCGCTGCCTGGAGGCCTGCATGATCGACGTCATGCTGCCCGGCGAAAAAGGCAAGCACCCGCAGGTCGCCTATCCCGATGAGTGCTGGTACTGCGGCTGCTGCGTCATGGAGTGCCCCACGGGGGCCGTCAGCCTGCACCATCCTCTGATGAACCAGACCCGCTGGGTGGAAAAAGCCAGCCTGCTGAAACACAAGGAGGAACCGTGATGGCAAACTTTGAACTGCTCAAGGAATTGACCCAGACCTGGGGCGTGGCCGGACGGGAGAAGAAGGTCCGGGCCGTGATCCTGCGGGAGCTGGAAGGGGCTGCGGATCAGGCCTATGTGGACAATATCGGCAACATCATCGCCGTGAAGCATGGCAAGGGCGGCCCGGACAGAAAAAAGATCATGCTCTGCGCCCATATGGATGAAATCGGCTTGCAGGTCAAGAAGATCGAGCCGGACGGCCGCATCCGCGTCTGCCACGTGGGCTGGGTCTGGACTGCCGCCCTGTACAACGATCAGGTGGTGTTCCAGAACGGCGTCGTCGGTGTGGTGGGGTGCTGCGGCAACATTGAAGAGGCCAAGAACGACAGCGGCAAGCTGTATATTGACATCGGCTGCACCACCAAGGAGGACACGGAAAAATACGTCAAGGTCGGCGACTACTGCGGCTTCATCGGCCCCTATTACGAGCTGCAAAACGGCCGCATCAGCGCCAAGACCTTTGACGACCGGGCCGGCTGCTTCCTGCTGCTGGAGGCCCTGAAGCGAAACAAGGGAGAAGGCCCCAACGACGTCTACTACGTCTTCTCCGTCCAGGAGGAGGTGGGCTGCCGCGGGGCCGTGGCTGCCGCCGCCCAGGTGAAGCCGGATATCGGCATTTCCGTGGACGTGACGCCCGACCACTTCTATCCCTGCGATTTGGAGGGCTGCAACGCTGTGGGCGAGGGCATCAGCGTGACCCTGGGAGATCCCAGCGCCATGCTGGACGAGGATCTGGTGGAGGAGATGCTGGCCTGCTGTGAGGAGCACCACATTCCCTATCAGCGGGGCGTCATGGACCGCGGTGGCACCGATGCCAGCAGCATGAACCTCTCCAACGAGGGCGTCCGCGTGGCCGGAATCGCCCTGGTGGACCGCTATCCCCACAGCAAATGCTCCGTCATCTCCAAGGACGACGTCCTGGCCGGAATCGACCTCATCGACAAATACACCCACCGCACGTTCCGGTTTTGACGGCAGGATGCCGTCCGCAAGCACGGGAAATTGGGATTTGTCTATGAATTGACAATGGATAATTGACAATTGACAATG
>CAMEIU010000165.1 GCA_945918815.1 uncultured Clostridia bacterium | reverse complement strand
CAAGAGAGGCCGGTCTGGACCGCGACCCGACGCGCCGTTTGGCAGTTGGTTCCGGAATGCAGCTGCCTGCATGCGGCACGTCCAGTGGCCGTGCCCTACAGAAAGCTGCACATCAACGAAACTCAATTTCCTACAAAAAATCATATTCTTATTTTACAAAATCAAAGGACCGATTGCAATTTGCGGTTCCGACAATACCGAAATTTTTGTCGGGATTATCGAAATTCTATTGACAGAATAACAAAAATGTCCTATGGTAGGAGAAAAGGGAGGCGGTCCCATGACGGACGGAAATATCATTCAATCGGTGGCAAAGGCCATGCAGCTTTTGGAGGTCCTGTCTCAGGCCAGGCGGCCCATGTCCCTGACGGAGCTGAGCCAGAAAACCGGCTGGCCCAGGAGCACGGTCTTCGGCCTCCTGACCACCATGCGGCAGGCCGGCGTCATCGCCCAGCGGGAGGATGGCCGCTATGCCCTGGGCCTGAAGCTGTTTGAATACGGCTGCTCGGTCAGCAGCTCCTGGAACATCTCCAACATTGCCCGGCCCTATATGGCAAAGCTCTGCGCCGAAACCGACGCCTCCGTGGTCCTGTCGGTCTATGACAGCGGCGACGTGGTGATTCTCGACCAGGCCGAGGGCCACGGCAGCTTCCGCATCGTCCTGGACCTGGGCTCCCGGTTGCCGCTCCACGCCACGTCCCAGGGCAAGCTGTTTCTCTCCGCCATGTCGCCTTCGGCGGTGGCCCAGGTGTTTTCCGAGCCTCTGACCCTCTACACACCCCATACCATCTCCGATCTGGAGACCATCTCCGGCGAACTGGAGCAGATCCGACAGAACGGCTACGCCATTGAAAACGGCGAATATAAAATCGGTCTGCGG
This sequence comes from uncultured Clostridia bacterium, assembly GCA_945918815.1. Taxonomy (GTDB): domain Bacteria; phylum Bacillota; class Clostridia; order Oscillospirales; family Oscillospiraceae; genus Avoscillospira. The sequence goes on along the minus strand of CAMEIU010000165.1, from coordinate 3,759 downwards.
TCCGTCTCCGCGCCGGTCTACAATATGGACGGGACCATGCAGTACACCATCAGCATCATCGGCATGTTCCGCCGCATCCAGTCCGAGGAATTCCAGCACGCCATCGAACTGGCCGTGGCGGCTGCCCACAGCATTTCCCTGGCTTTGGGCCATCAAGGATAGGAGGACGCCATGCAGAAGCTGTTATTATTGGAAGACGACGCCGCCCTTGGGACCGGGATTCAGATGGCCCTTCGGAGCGGCGATGTGGAAGTGTCCCTGTGCTGCGATCTGGCGGAGGCCCGCAGGAATCTGGACCGGCAGCGGTTTGATCTGTTGATTCTGGACGTCAATCTGCCCGACGGCAGCGGTTTGACCCTGCTGCGGGAGGTCCGCCAACGGGACGCCGTGCCGGTGATCTTGCTGACGGCCAACGATCTGGAGCTGGACGTGGTCGCCGGGCTGGAGTTGGGGGCCGACGACTATATCACAAAGCCTTTCTCCCTGGCGATTCTGCGGGCCAGGGTACACGCCCAGCTGCGCCGCAGCGCGCCGTTGCGGCAGGCTTTCTATGAACAGGACGGCTTCCGGTTTGACTTTGACCGCATGGAGTTTCGCCGGGACGGACAGCTGATCGACCTGAGCCGGACGGAGCAGAAGCTCCTGCGGATTTTGGTGGAGCATCGGGGACAGACTCTGCCCCGAGGCACCCTCATCGACCGTGTCTGGACCGACGGCGCGGCCTTTGTGGAGGAAAACGCATTGTCCGTCACGGTGAAGCGGCTGCGGGACAAGCTGGAGGCGGATCCCGCCAGCCCCAGGTACCTGAAAACCGTGTACGGCGTCGGTTACAGCTGGGCGGTGAAGTGAAATGACGGCGGTTGCATATGGAATCGTGATTGCGGCGGTCCTGCTGGCGGTGGGGGTCGTAATCTGGGACCGGCGGCGGACCAAACAGACCATGGAGCGGCTGAACGCCATGGTGGACCGGGCCCTGGCGGGGAACTTCACGGAGGACAGCTATGACGAGAGCCTCCTGTCGGCGTTGGAGGCCAAGCTGGCCCGCTATCTGGCGGCCTCTGCTGTCACGGCGGGGAAGGTACAGGGGGAGAAGGATCGGATCAAATCCCTGATTTCCGACATTGCCCACCAGATCCGGACGCCTCTTTCCAATGTGCAGCTCTATGCCCAGCTTTTGGCGGAGCAGGACCTTCCGGCGGAGAGCCGTCCCTGCGTGGCGGCCCTGGAAGCCCAGGCAGAGAAGCTGCAGACCCTCATCGAGGCCCTGGTCAAGACCTCCCGGCTGGAGAGCGGCATTGTGACCCTCCATCCTGTGTCCGGGCTTCTGAATCCCATGCTGGAATCCGCTCTGGAGCAGCTGCGTCCCAAGGCGGCGGCCAAGGGTATTGCCCTGGACCTGACGCCCACGGCGGCCCGGGCGGTCTTCGATCCCAAATGGACGGAAGAGGCGGTGGTCAACCTGCTGGACAACGCCGTGAAGTACACGCCGGAAGGGGGGCGGGTGACGGCCTCGGCGGCGGAATATCAGTTCTTCACCTGCGTCCGGGTGTCCGATACCGGACCGGGCATTTCGGAAGAAGAGCAGCCCATGGTCTTCCAACGGTTCTACCGCGGACCGGCCCACCAGACGGAGGAGGGCGTCGGCATCGGCCTCTACCTGACCCGCCGGATCGCCGAAGGTCAGGGCGGCTATGTCAAGGTCCGCTCCCGCCAGGGAGAAGGATCGGAATTCTCTTTGTATCTGCCGAAGAACTAACCCCTCGTGCCCCCTCAAAGGGGGCACGAGGAATCTTTCAAACTTGAAAGATTTCAGAAAGAACCTGGAAAGAATTCTCTGGTATCCTGTGAGATAGCAAAAGACCATGCGAATCCATGGCGGAAATATTAGAAACGTCTGTAGGGGACGCGTATATGCGCCCCGCAGCAGACAGCTGCACTTTGCACGGCAGCCACTTTTTCCGGGCGGCATATATGGCGCCTCTACAGGAAAATTCGATGAATTCAGAATATTTCAAACCTGAATCCGCATAGACAATGGAGGAATCTCAATGACAATTCTGGAAACCAGAGATCTCAGAAAAATCTACGGCGCCGGCGAGACGGAGGTCCGGGCATTGGACGGGGTCAACATCCGGGTGGAACAGGGAGAGTTTGTGGCCGTGGTGGGCACCTCCGGCTCGGGAAAATCCACCCTGCTCCATATGCTGGGCGGCCTGGACCGGCCCACCGGCGGCACGGTGCTGGTGGACGGCAAGGACATCTTTTCCTTAAGGGACGAGGAACTGACCATCTTCCGCCGCCGGAAAATCGGCTTCGTGTTCCAGAGCTACAATCTGGTGCCGGTGCTGAACGTGTATGAAAACATCGTCCTGCCCATCCAGCTGGACGGAGAGAAACCGGACCGAGATTATGTAAATCAAATTATTCAGACCCTGGGCCTGGAGCGGAAGCTCCGAAACCTGCCCAACAACCTCTCCGGCGGCCAGCAGCAGCGGGTGGCCATCGCCCGGGCCTTGGCGTCGAAACCGGCCATTCTCCTGGCCGACGAGCCCACGGGCAACCTGGACTCCAGGACCAGTCAGGACGTCATGGGCCTTTTGAAGGTCACCAGCCGGAAGTTCAGCCAGACCATGGTCATGATCACCCACAACGAGGAAATCGCCCAGATGGCAGACCGAATCCTCCGCATAGAGGACGGCTGCATCGTTACAAGGGGGTGACCGTATGCTGCGGGTATCCAACGGAGGCTTCGTCCGAAAGCTGGGCTGGAAGTCCATGGGGGCGGCAAAGACGCGGAACTGGATTGCTGTTCTCGCCATCACCCTGACCACGGTGCTGTTCACGGCATTGTTCACCATCGGCCTCTCCATCAACGACGGCTTCCAGCAGAACAACTTCCGTCAGGTTGGCGGCTGGAGCTACGGCACGTTCAAATATCTCACCGAGGAACAGTTCAACAAATTGAAGGACGACAAACGCATCGTGGACTGGGGCCTGCGCCGCTTTGTGGGCACGCCCACAGACGCGCCCTTCCAGAAGGACCATGTGGAGATCGGCTATTCCGACGCCAACCAGGCCCACTGGATGTTCTGCGACCCGGTGGAGGGCTGCCTGCCGGAAGAGGGAACGCAGGAGGCCGCCGCCGATGTCCGGGTTCTGGAACTTCTGGGCTTGGAGCCGGAGCTGGGGACGGAATTCACCGTTACCTTTGACGTGGACGGCCATGAGACCACCCAGACCTTCATCCTCTCCGGCTGGTGGGACCACGACCCGGTCTCCCCGGCCAGTCATATTCTGATTCCCGAAAGCCGGGCAGAGGCCATTTTTCAAGAAGTGGGCCTGGACCCGTCCCACAGCCGGGACGGCATGACCGTCAGCTGGAATCTGGATGTGATGCTGAACAGCAGCCTGTACATCGAGGAGGACCTGAATGCCATCCTGGCGGACCACGGCTATCAGTCCGACAGCGGAGCGGAGGACGGCTACATCCGCACCGGCGTCAACTGGGGCTACACCGGATCCCAGGTTTCCGGCAATCTGGACCCCATACTGGTGCTGGCCGTGGCCGCCATGCTGCTGCTCATCATCCTCACCGCCTATCTCATCATCTATAATGTGTTCCAGATCTCCGTGGCCGGGGACATCCGGTTCTACGGCCTGTTGAAGACCATCGGGGCCACGCCCAGGCAGCTCAAGCGCATCATCCGGCAGCAGGCGTTGTTGCTGAGCCTGGCGGGCATTCCGTTGGGGCTGCTGCTG
>CAMEIU010000164.1 GCA_945918815.1 uncultured Clostridia bacterium | reverse complement strand
TTTTAAATCCTTTGATCATCACGAGGTCTCCTTTCTCGCATTCCCCTGCAAAAGGGTGCAAAAGGCAGGGCAGGCATGCCTGCCCTGCCAAAAACTAGACGTTTTTCACACTCAAACCAGGACGGTTTTTAAATTAATAGACGGTAGCCCACTCGGCGATGTTGTCAGCGGTGAACTCATAGGGAGGCCCGACAATGATCTGGGTGGAGTAAACACCAACAGAAGTGTCGCCGTCCAGAACCTCATAGGTGTTGCCGTTGGCAGCGGTGAAGGACTCGCCGACCGCGCCAGTGGTGGCGCCGTCAGCCAGGCACTGGATCGCATAGGCAGCGGTGGCGCCCACATCGATGGGGTTCCACAGATACATGTAGGGGCAGGGCAGGTCTTCGCCAACATAGCCGTTCATCTCAGAGGGCAGGCCCAGGCCGGCAACCTTGATGGCGGAACCGGCGTTCTGCACAGCCTGCGCGCAGGCCAGGACACCGACGGTGGTGGGGCAGCAGATGACCTTCAGGTCGGGATAGTTGGTCATGAGGGACTCGGTCATGTCATAGGACTTCTGGGACTCGTCGTCGCCATAGACGGTCTCGACCCACTCCAGATCGGCATACTTGCTGTCGGCAGCAATGATCTGCTCCATGGCAGCGATCCAGGAGTTCTGGTTGGTCGCGGTGGAGGAAGCGGACAGCACGGCGAACTGACCGGCGCCGCCAGCCATGTCATAGACGGAGTCGACCAGGACCTGGGCAACCTCGGAGACACCGGCCTGGTTGACGAACAGCTGGGAGCCCTTGGCGTCGGAGTCCAGGGAGACCACGACGATGCCGGCAGCCTTGGCGGATTCCAGGGTGGACTCCAGCGCCTCGGCGTCGTTGGCGGCAACGGCGATGGCGTTGACGCCCTGGGCGATCAGGTTGTTGATGACGTTGATCTGCGCTTCAGCGGAGGTGTCTTCCGGATACTGGACAATGCACTTCACGCCCAGATCGGCGCAGGCCTGCTCAAAGCCGGAGGCTTCTCTTTCGTTGTAGGGGTTGCCAGCGGACTTGGGAACGATGGCGTAGGTCACATCAGAGGTGGGAGCGGCTTCCGGGGTCGTTTCATTGGAAGCAGCGGGGGTTTCGGTCTTGGCGCCGCAGGCGACCAGGCCGAGAACCATGACGAGAGCCAGAAGCAGAGCGATGATTTTTTTCATTTGGATCTTCCTTTCATAGTGTATGGTTATTTATATGAACGCGGTCGCGTACATACCAGATCAGGCGGTCTTCTTTTTGGTGAAATACTGCTTCAGATTCAGGTTGGGAACCATGACCACGGTGATCAGCAGCGCGCCGATGATGATGCGGATGATCTGCGGATTCAGGTTGATGAGGCCCAGGCCGTAGCGAAGCAGGCCGATGATGAAGATGGAGATGATGGCGCCGGGGAAGTTGCCCTTGCCGCCGGCCGTGGAGATGCCGCCCAGGACGCACATGGAGATGGCTTCCAGCTCATAGCCCTCGGCGATGTTGCTCTTGACGGCGCCCATCCAGGCGCAGTAGAACACGGCGGCGACGCCGCAGATGAAGCCGGTGAGGGTAAAGACAATCATACGGATCTTCTGCACCTTGACGCCGGCATAGCGGGCGGCCTTGGCGTTGGCGCCGATGGCGTACATCTGGCGGCCGAAGACCGTCTTGTGCATGACCAGGCCGAAGGCCAAAGCCAGGACGCAGAAGACCAGGAACATGATGGGCACCGGGCCGATTCTGGCGTCGTAGAGCTTGCCGAACCAGGCCACGTCGCGCATGCCCTTGGTGGACTCACCGGCCAGGATCCGCTCGGAAATGCCGCGGTACAGGGTGGTGGTGGCCAGGGTGACGATCATGGGGGCCAACTCGGTGAACTTGGTCAGGATGATGCCGTTGATGGCGCCGCAGAGGGTGGCGGTGACCAGGCAGGCCAGAATGGCCAGCCAGATGGAACCGGTGGCGTTATAGGTGATGCCCAGGATGGTGGCGGAGAGACACACGTTGGCGCCCACGGACAGGTCGATGTCGCCCAGGAGCAGCACGTAGGCCATGGGCAGGGCGATGAAGCCCTTGACCAGGAAGTTGTTGATGTTGGAGAACAGATTAAAGGCGTTGAGGTAGTTGGGAGAGAGGCTGACGTTCATCACGTTGACAGCCAGGAAAATCACAACCAGCAGCGTCTCCCAGCGGAGCAGAAGAGATTTGACCGAGCGTTTCTGCACATATTCGATGGTTCTTCCGGATTTCGTAGCCATACTCAGATCTCCCTTCCTTCCAGGGCGCGGCGGTCGATGCCGCGCTGCACCAGCACATTGATGATGACGGCCAGGAGAATGATGGCGCCCTTCAACGCCTGCTGCCAGAAGGCGTTGATGCCGACCATGGACAGGGATTTGCTGATCACCGCGATGGTGATCGCGCCCAGCATCACGCCCACCGCGCTGCCCTGGCCGCCGTTGAGGCTGACGCCGCCGATGACGCAGGCGGCGATGACGTCCATTTCAGAGCCGCTGGCCATATCGGGCTGGGCCGTGGCGTAGTAGCCGGTCAGCATGGAGCCGCACAGGCCGGCGATGGCGCCGTTGATGGTATAGACGGCGATTTTGACCCGGTCAATGCGGATACCGGAAATCCCGGCCGCGTCGCAGTTGGAGCCGACGGCGTAAATCTGACGGCCGAAGTTGGACCATTTCAGGAAAATGAAGAACACCACAAAGGCGAGGATGGTGATCCAGATCAGGTGGTTGATTCCCAGGAAACCGCCTTGGGCAAACTGCTTGAAGGGCATGCTCATCTCCGAGGTGCCAACCCAGTCGCTGTTGGAGATGGCATAGGTCAGGCCGCGGTAGATGTACTGGAAGCCCAGGGTGGCGATGATGGGAATGACCTTGCCCTTGGCGATGACCAGGCCGATGAGCAGGCCGCAGACCAGGCCGATGACCGTGCTGACCAGATACACGGAAAGCGCGCTGGTCAGCACGCCGTTTTTCATCAGGATGGCGGCGGACATGCCGGAGAGCGCCAGGGTCGCGCCGATGGAAATGTCGATGCCGCCGATCAGCAGCACCAGCAGCATGCCGAAGGACAGGACCATGGTGTAGGCATAGTTTTTGAAAATACTGTTGATGACGCTGAAGGTCAGGAAATTGGAGTTGCGGAACTGAATGACGGCGCACAGCAGGATCAGGACCAGCAGCAGGCTGATTTCACGGCTGCGGAGCAGCTCGCCGAAGCGGCTTTTCTGAAGCGTATTCTTTTTCACGGCTTACACTCCCTTCTTGCCGGCAGTATGCTTTGCCATGGCCAGCTCCAAAATCTTCTCCTGGGTGGCCTCCTCCCGGCTCAGCTCACCGGTGACGCGGCCCTCGCACATGACCACGATGCGGTCGGCCATGCCCAGGATCTCCGGCATTTCGGAGGAGATCATGATGATGGCGTAGCCCTGCTGGGCCAGCTCGCCCATGATCTCGTAGATGGCGGCCTTGGCGCCCACGTCCACGCCCTTGGTGGGCTCGTCCAGAATCAGAACCTTGAAGTCGGAGGCCAGAGCCTTGGCCACGACCACCTTCTGCTGGTTGCCGCCGGACAGGGAGCTGGCCTTGTCAAAGACGGTGACGGCCTTGGTGTCCACCCGCTCCGCCAGATCCTTGGCGGTCTCATTTTCCTTCTTTTCATCGAGGAACAGCTTGCGGGTGAAGTCCTTCAGCTCCGGCAGGGTGATGTTCCGGCCGATGCCCCAATCCAGGATCAGGCCCTCGATCTGCCGGTTCTCCGGCAGCAGGCCGATGCCGTGGCGGATGGCGTCGCTGGGAGATTTGATGTGGACCTCCTGGCCCTCCAGAAAGATCTTGCCGGAGGAGAGCTTCTCCACGCCGTAGATGGTCTGGACCACCTCGGTGCGGCGGGCGCCCACCAGGCCGGTGAGGCCCAGGATCTCGCCCCGGTTCACATGGAAGCTGACGTCCTTGAAATAGCCGGTGCGGCAGAGATTTTCCACCCGCAGGACCTCCGGGCCGGTCTCCACCTCGGGCTTGGGGAACAGCTCGTTGATCTCCCGGCCCACCATGGCCTTGATGAGGTCGGCGTTGGTGATGCCGTCCACATCGTAGGTGCCGATATAGTGGGCGTCCCGGAACACCGTGACCCGCGTGGCCAGGGCGTACATGTCTTCAAAACGGTGGGAAATGAAAATAATGGACGCGCCGTCGTCCCGGAGCTTCCGTGCAATCCGGTACAGCTCCTCGGACTCCCGCTTGGTCAGGGCGGCAGTAGGCTCGTCCATGATGATGATCTTGGCATGGAGGGAAAGGGCCTTGGCGATTTCCACCATCTGCTGCTGCGCCACGGACAGGTTGCCCATGAGCTGGTGGGAGTCGAAGTCGGCGTTCAGCTCCTGCAAAAGCCGGTCGGCTTCCTCGTACATGGCCTTCCACTGAATGACGCCGTGGCGCTTTTTCATGTGGCCGATGAAGATGTTCTCCGCCACGGTCAGGTGGGGATAGGCGGTCACATGCTGGTAGATGGCGGCAATGCCGGCCTCCTGGGCGTCACGGGTGCTCTTGAAGTGCACCGGCTGTCCGTAGATCGGAAGAGCACACGTCTGAACTCCAGTCACCGTACGTAATCTCGTA
>CAMEIU010000163.1 GCA_945918815.1 uncultured Clostridia bacterium | reverse complement strand
CGATCACTGCCGCCATACCACCTTCCTGACCACCCTGGACCAGGTGACCTTCGAGGACGAGCTGCTGCAAGCGACCTTTGAACGGTACCTCCGGGACCGGAGGAATCTGAACCGCACCAAGCCCGTGAACCTCATGGACCTGGGCACCCTGGCCGCCAAGGTCCTCAAGCAGGCCGGAAAGCTCCGGAAGCTGGACGAATCCGAGGAAATCAACGCCTGCACCGTGAAGATCACCGTCAATGTGGACGGCGAGGACCAGCCCTGGCTGCTGCTCTTTAAAAATGAGACCCACAACCATCCCACGGAGATCGAGCCCTTCGGCGGCGCGGCCACCTGCATCGGCGGCGCCATCCGCGACCCCCTGTCCGGCCGCTCCTACGTCTACGCCGCCATGCGCGTCACCGGCGCGGCGGACCCCTTGAAGCCCGTTTCCGAGACCCTGTCCGGCAAGCTGCCCCAGCGGAAGATCGTCACCACCGCCGCCGCGGGCTACAGCTCCTACGGCAACCAGATCGGCCTGGCCACGGGCCAGGTGGACGAGGTCTACCATCCCGGCTACGCCGCCAAGCGCATGGAGATCGGCGCGGTCATCGCCGCCGCTCCTGCGGAAAACGTCCGCCGCGAGTGCCCCGCCCCCGGCGACCAGGTGATTCTGCTCGGCGGCCGCACGGGCCGCGACGGCTGCGGCGGCGCCACCGGTTCCTCCAAGTCCCACACGGTGGAATCCATCCACACCTGCGGCGCGGAGGTCCAGAAGGGCAACGCCCCCGAGGAACGGAAGCTCCAGCGGCTGTTCCGCAATCCCACTGCCTCCAAGCTCATCAAGCGCTGCAACGACTTCGGCGCGGGCGGCGTGTCTGTGGCCATCGGCGAGCTGGCCGACGGCCTGGATATCGACCTCAACAAGGTTCCCAAGAAATACGACGGCCTGGACGGCACGGAGCTTGCCATCAGCGAGTCCCAGGAGCGCATGGCCGTGGTCGTGGCCCCGGAGGACGTGGACACGTTCCTGACCCTGGCCGCCTCCGAAAACCTGGAGGCCACGGTGGTGGCCTCGGTGAAGGCCGATCCCCGGCTGACCATGACCTGGAACGGGAACACCATTGTGGATATCTCCCGGGAATTCCTGAACTCCAACGGCGCGGAGAAGCACATGAACGTGGCCGTTGCCAAGCCGGAGGCCTACGCCCCGGAAGTCCCCGCCGGTTTTGAACAGGGCTATCTGAATCTGGCCGCGGACCTGAACGTCTGCTCCAAGCAGGGCCTGTCCGAGCGGTTCGACTCCACCATTGGCGCAGGCACCGTCCTGATGCCCTTCGGCGGACGGCAGCAGCGGACCCCCATTCAGGCCATGGTCCAGAAGATCTCTGTGGAACAGGGCGACACCGGCTGCTGCTCCTTCATGGCCTGGGGCTACAACCCCATGATCTCCGAAAAGAGCCCCTACCACGGGGCCTACCTGGCGGTGGTGGAATCCATCTCCAAGCTGATCGCCTCCGGCGCGTCCTTCGAGGACGTCTACCTGACCTTCCAGGAGTACTTTGAAAAGCCCGGCCGAGACCCCAAGCGCTGGGGCAAGCCCATGGCGGCCTTGCTGGGCGCTTACGCCGCCCAGCTGGATCTGGAAGCGGCGGCCATCGGCGGCAAGGACTCCATGTCCGGCTCCTTCGAGGACCTGGACGTGCCGCCCACCCTGGTCTCCTTCGCCGTCACCACCGGCAGCACCGGGGAGGTCACCAGCCCTGAGTTCAAGGCTCCCGGCCACAAGGTGGTCTGGCTGCGGCCAGACTACTTGGAGACCGGCCTGCCGGAGCCGGAGAGCCTGAAAGCCCTGTACCGGCAGGTCCATGAACTGCTGGCCGACCGCAGGGCCTGCGCGGCCTGGACGCCCGCCTACGGCGGCGTGGCCGAGGCCGTCATGAAAATGGCCTTCGGCAACGATGTGGGCTTTGCCTTTGACGAAGCCGTGACCCTGCACGACCTGTTCGGCCACGCCTACGGCTCCTTCATCCTGGAGCTGACGGAGGACCTGAATCTGGGCGTGACCCTGGGCCGGACCACCGCCGCACGGCATCTGAGCTGGAACGGCCAGTCCGTGTCCCTGGACCGGCTGCTGGACGCCTACGAGGGGAAGCTGGAGCCGGTCTATCCGACCCACGCCGCCGAGACGAAGGACATTCCCGTGGCCTATACCCACGAAGCCCGGTCCTGGCCCGCACCCTATGTGAAGTGCGCCAGGCCCCAGGGGCTGATCCCCGTGTTCCCCGGCACCAACTGCGAGTACGACACGGCCAAGGCCATGGCCCGGGCGGGCATGGAGCCGAAAATCTATGTGCTGAACAATCTGACCGCCTCCGGCATCGCCCGTTCCGTGGAGGAATTCGCGGCCCTGGTGCGGGAGAGCCAGGTGATCTTCATCCCCGGCGGCTTCTCCGGCGGCGACGAGCCCGACGGCTCCGGCAAGTTTATCACGGCCTTCTTCCGCGGCGAAGCGGTGAAGGAAGCGGTGACGGAGCTCTTGGAGCGCCGCGACGGCCTCATGGCAGGCGTGTGCAACGGTTTCCAGGCCCTCATCAAGCTGGGCCTCGTGCCCTACGGCAAAATCACCGAGCCGGACCCCAACGCCCCGACCCTGACCTACAACTCCATCGGCCGCCACCAGTCCCGGTTGGTGCGGACGAGAATCGCGTCCAACCGGTCCCCGTGGCTCCGGAACACCAGGCCCGGCGACGTCTACACGGTCCCCATCTCCCACGGCGAAGGCCGCTTCCTGGCAAGTCCCAAATGGGTGGAGCAGCTGGCGGAGAACGGCCAGATTGCCACCCAGTATGTGGACCTGAACGGCAATCCCACCTACGACATCCGCTTCAATCCCAACAACTCCGTGGCCGCCATCGAGGGCATCACGTCCCCCGACGGCCGGGTCCTGGGCAAAATGGGCCACTCCGAACGAATCGGCAAAGGCCTCTACCAGAACGTCCCCGGAGAGTTCGAGATGGGATTGTTTGAAAGCGCCGTCGCCTATTTTAAGTAAAATCCCTCGTGCCCCCTCCGTAGGGGCGGCTATCAGCCGCCCGCCTGGGACACGAGGCTGCGTACAAAACTTTAACAGGAGGTTTTTTCATGGCACATTATTACTCCGAGCCTTCTCATACCTTCAGTGAATATCTTCTGGTGCCGGGCTACACGTCGCCCGACTGTATCCCGTCCAACGTCTCTCTCCGTACCCCTCTGGTCAAGTTCAAAAAGGGTGAGGAAAGCCCCATCATGCTGAACATTCCTCTGGTCTCCGCCATCATGCAGTCCGTCTCCGACGATAAGCTGGCTGTGGCCCTGGCCAAGGAGGGCGGTCTCAGCTTTATCTACGGCTCCCAGTCCATCGAATCCGAGGCCGCCATGGTGGCCCGGGTCAAGGCCCACAAGGCCGGCTTCGTGGTCAGCGCCTCCAACCTGAGGCCCGACGCCACCCTCAAGGACGTGCTGGCCCTGAAGCAGAAAAACGGCTTCTCCACCATGGCCGTCACCGAGGACGGCACCGCCACGGGCAAGCTCCTGGGCATCGTCACCAGCCGGGACTACCGGGTCAGCCGCATGACCGGCAGCGAGATCGTCTCCGACTTCATGACCCCCCGGGAGAAGCTGATCACCGCCCCCGAGGACACCACCCTGAAGCAGGCCAACGACATCATCTGGGACCACAAGCTCAACGCCCTGCCCATCGTGGACCAGAACGACCACCTGAAATACTTCGTCTTCCGCAAGGACTATGACAGCCACAAGGAAAACCCCCTGGAGCTGCTGGACAGCCACAAGCGCTACATGGTCGGCGCGGGCATCAACACCCGGGACTACAAGGAGCGGGTTCCTGCGCTGGTGGAGGCCGGGGCCGACGTGCTGTGTCTGGATTCCTCCGAGGGCTATTCCTGCTGGCAGGAGCAGGCCCTGGCCTGGATCCGGGAGAACTACGGCGACACCGTCAAGGTCGGCGCGGGCAACGTGGTGGACCGGGACGGCTTCCTGTGCCTGGCCAAGGCCGGGGCCGACTTCGTGAAAATCGGCATCGGCGGCGGCTCCATCTGCATCACCCGCGAGCAGAAGGGCATCGGCCGCGGCCAGGCCACGGCGGTCATCGAGGTGGCCCAGGCCCGGGACAACTACTATAAACAGACCGGCGTCTATATCCCCCTCTGCTCCGACGGCGGCATCGTCCACGACTATCACATGACCCTGGCCCTGGCCATGGGCGCGGACTTCATGATGCTGGGCCGCTACTTCGCTCGCTTCGACGAAAGCCCTACCCAGAAGCTCATGATCAATGGCAGCTATGTGAAGGAGTACTGGGGCGAGGGCAGCAACCGCGCCCGCAACTGGCAGCGCTATGACCTGGGCGGCGCCACGGGCCTCAGCTTCGAGGAAGGCGTGGACAGCTACGTCACCTACGCCGGTCCCTTGCACGACAACGTGGAAAAGAGCCTCTACAAGGTCAAGTCCACCATGTGCAACTGCGGCGTCACCAACATCCCTGATCTCCAGCGGGACGCCAAGATCACCCTGGTCTCCGCCACCAGCATCGTCGAGGGCGGCTACCACGACGTGACCCTCCGCTCCACCAGCAACAGCAAGTGATTCTCCTAATATCTGGAAGAAAATGATAGTAAATGATAGTAAATGAGAGTTAAATCTGTGATATAATATATA
>CAMEIU010000162.1 GCA_945918815.1 uncultured Clostridia bacterium | reverse complement strand
TTCGCTGCGTCATGTTCAAGAGCAGCGCCATGCGGCTCCGGTTCCGGCCGGAGAACGGCGTGAAGGTCCTGGCTGCTGGCCGGGTCACGGTGTTTCCCAGGGACGGCGCCTATCAGCTCTACTGCGAGAGCCTGACGCCGGACGGGGTAGGGGACCTGTATGTGGCCTTTGAGCAGCTGAAAGCCAAGCTGCTGGCCCAGGGCCTGTTCGATCCAAATCACAAAAAGCCTCTCCCGGCCTATCCCCACCGAATCGCCATCATCACCTCGTCCGCCGGCGCGGCGGTCCACGACATGCTGCGGATTCTCGGCAAGCGGTATCCCCTGGCGAAGGTGATGCTGCTGCCCGTGCGGGTCCAGGGTGCGGAAGCCCCGGCGGAGATCGTGGGCGCCATCCGCTACGCCAACCGCTGGAAGGTGGGGGACGTCCTCATCACCGGCCGGGGCGGCGGCTCCATGGAGGACCTGTGGGCCTTCAACGACGAGCGGGTGGCCCAGGCCATTTACGCTTCGGAGATTCCCGTGATCTCCGCCGTGGGCCATGAGCCGGATGTGACCATCTCCGACTTTGTGGCGGACCTGCGGGCGGCCACGCCTTCCAACGCGGCGGAGCTGGTGGCCCCGGACCAGGCGGAGCTGCGGGAGCGGATTGGTTCTCTCCAAAGCCGCATGGCCCACTGCATGACCCGCCAATTGAACCTGTCCCGACAGAGATTGGACAGCGTGAAGGAAAAGCGGGTGCTACAAAGTCCTCTGAACTATTTACAGGACAAGCGGCTGCTGCTGGACTACCATCAAAAGCAGCTCTCCGCATGCGCCCAAAGGCTCCTGGCGGCGAAAAAGCAGCATTTCATCCGTTTGACCGCCGGACTGGAGGCCATGAGCCCCCTGAAAGTATTGGCCCGCGGCTACTCCATGACCCGGGACAAGAACGGAAAAGTTGTCACCAACGCCGCCAGCCTGCAAACCGGCGACGAGATTACCGTGACCTTACAGACCGGCGAACTGGAAGCAACGGTACAAACGATCCAAAATTGACGCACCCTCGTGTCCCCCTTTTGCGCTCCATCAGAGCAAATGAACAATGAATAATTGAGGAATTTTCCTTCGGAAAATAATTGAATTTGTCCCGAAGGGACACTAGGATTCTTCGTTCTTCACTATTCATCATTCATTATCCAGTAAAAATGTTTCAAGAGGGCGCGAGGCTGGCTGCATATCATGAAAAGGAGGCTCCCATGGAACAGGAATCAAAGAGCTTTGAATCGTCCCTCCAGCGGTTGGAGGAGATCGTGAAACGGATGGAGCAGGGAAATGTGCCCTTGGCCGAATCCCTGCAGTTGTTTGAAGAGGGCACGGGCCTGGTTTCCCAGTGCAGCGCCCTGCTGGACGAGGCGGAGCTGAAGGTGGTCCGTCTCATGAAGGGACCGGACGGCAAGCCGGTAGAAATGGAGTTTGAAGATGGAGAACCGTTTTAAGGAAACCATGAATCAATATGTCTCCGCCGTGGAGACCTACCTGCAGGGCTGCTTCACCGACGAAAGCCAGCCCCAGCGCAGCCTGTTTGAGGCCATGCGCTACAGCCTCCTGGCCGGGGGCAAGCGGCTGCGGCCCGTCTTTGTGCTGGAATTCTGCCGCCTGTGCGGGGGAGACTGGCAGAAGGCCCTGCCCTTCGCCGCGGCCATCGAGATGGTCCACACCTATAGCCTGATTCATGACGATCTGCCCTGTATGGACAACGACGACTACCGCCGTGGCCGCCTGACCAACCACAAGGTCTTCGGCGAGGCCGAGGCCGTCCTGGCCGGTGATGCCCTTCTGACGGCGGCCTTCGATACGATTGCCTGCGCCGAAGCGGATCCTGACGTTCTGGTCAAAGAGGTGCAGATTCTGGCCTCTTCCGCCGGGGAAAAAGGCATGGTGGGCGGCCAGGTGCTGGACATGGAAGGGGAGCAAAAGAAGCTGGACGAGCAGGGGATTTTTGACATCCACATCCGCAAAACCGGCGCGCTGATTTCCGCCGCCTGCCGCATGGGCTGCGCCGCCGCCAAGGCCACAGAGGAACAGATGGAAGCCGCCCGGACCTATGCCGAAGCCATCGGCCTGGCCTTCCAGATTCGGGACGACATGCTGGACGTCATCGGCGACGCCAAAAAGCTGGGCAAAGCGGTCCATGTGGACGGCAGCAAGAACACCTTCGTCTCCCTCTACGGCCTGGAAGCCTGCGCCAAGCGAATCGAACAGGAAAACAAAAAGGCCCTGGAAGCCCTGTCCGTCTTCCCGGACCATGCATTCCTGACCGATCTCACCAACCAACTGGCCAGCCGGGATTTCTGAAACAAAGAAACCCCTCGCGCCCCTTTTTTAGGGGCACGAGGGGGATTTGATTCTATCCCACTTCTCCCTGGGCCGGAACGAAGAGCTGTCCGGCCAAATCCAGCAGGGCTTCCCGGGATGCGCCCTGGTCCATGTGCAGGCTGTAGAGCAGGCCGGGGACGATATCAAACCAGATGATCTTTCCTTCGCCGTCCTCGTTCCAGAACAGCTTGGCCTGACACCACTGGAGTTCCGCGGTGTCCGCCTGGTCGAAGGGACCGTCCACGCCGGAGAGATCAGCGAAATCCTCCTCAATCTCCATGGTCGCCGCCATACGGTAGGCGCAGGAGATGCCGTTCAGGGAAAATACGGTCTCACCCACGGTCAGGCCGTCCAGGGAAAAGGCGTTGTAGACCACGTTCTCCGCCTCCGGCGGGGCGACTGCCAGCTGATAACCAAGAGATTCCACAATGGACTGGGCCGTGTGGAGCAGGGACAGAGCGTCCCCTTCCCCGCTGAGGCACCACTGGGTCTCCTGCGCCGGGGCATACCAGCCCACCCAAGCCTCGCCGCTGTCGGCTTCCCGCAGCTGCATGGAGAGATTGTCCACGGTCCAGTCCAGACTTTCGTTCCATTGGGCGTGGATGCCGGAGATGTCCTCCGGTCCTTCGGCCTTCAAAGCCCGGCAGGTGTACGCTGCGCTGTCCTGGGTAAAGGTCAACTCCACCAGGGGTGCTGCGCTTTCCGTTCCGTCAATGATCGTATAGGTGACGTCCGACGCGTCCGCGGGCAGGGGAATCTCATAACCCAGGGCCGCCACTTCCTCGGCTGTGACCTCCCGCATGGGGTTGGCGATGGTTACCGTTTCGGTCTCTGCCTCGGAAGGCGTCGGAGCGGGGCTGCCGGGCCGGAGCGCATATCCGGCGGCCAATACGATGCAGAGACAGGCTGCCAGCGCGCCTATGGTCCAAAGCTGCCGGTGGAAGCGGGCATAAGGCGCCTGGGCCTCCTCCAGCAGGTCGTTATCCACTGCGTGCATCCAATATTGAAATTGCTTGCCGTTCATACTGTGATACCCTCCTGCTCCATGAAGTTGTGCAGCCGCTTTCTGGTGCGGTACAGCGATTTCTTGACCTTTGCCTCCGTGACATGGCAGGCCGCCGCGATCTCCCGCAGGCTTTCGCCGTACCAATACCGCCGGAGAAAGAAAATACGGTCTTGCTTCGGCTGAGCGCGGAGAAAGCCATTGAGGTCCTGCCGGAGCTGTTGTGCCTCCAGGACGCCGTCTAGGCTGACCTCCCGGGCTGGGAGGCAGGCTTCCAGCTCTTCAAAGGCACAGGTCAGGGCCGTGCTTCGCTGGGCGGCGGCGTTGTAGTCGAGCCGGTCCAGGGCTGCGTTGCGGGTGATCCTGGACAGATAGGCCGAAAGAGATTTGGGCCGGTCCGGCGGAATGGCGTTCCATACCCGGAAATATACGTCGCTGACGCATTCCTCCACATCCCGCACGTCCGCCAGAATGCGGCAAGCCACGCTATGGCACAGCGCGCCGTATTTCTCCTGGGTCCTGGCAATGGCAGCCTCCGCCCGCTGATAAAACAGTGTAATAATCTGCGAATCTTCCACAATATCCACCTCGATTTCCGTGTCATTTCCTGCTACCTCATAAGACGGAAACCCGCTCCGATTGGTTCCCCCAAAAACATGATTTTTCTGGATAGAGAGCTTGAAATTTGCCTGATTGCAGCACAGCCCCTCGTGCCCCTGCACATTTCTAATTTCCTTCCAAACGAAAGCAAACCCCATTGCAGCCGGTGTGCGCTGCAATGGGGCTCTTTGTCTTATCCCAAAACTGCTTTGTGGAATACCTTCTTGCCCTTGCGGATTTTCAGGCCGTCCTGCAAGGCCTCGGCGGAGAATTTCACGTCGATGGACGTCACCTTCTCGTCGTTGACGAAGACGCCGCCCTGCTGGACCAGACGCCGGGCCTCGGACTTGCTGGCTGCCAGGGAGCAGGCCACCAGAAGATCCATGACGCCGATCTGGCCGTCGGTCAGCTGATCCTCGGTCAGGGTGGTGGAAGGCATGCTGCTGTCGTCCTGGCCGCCTGCGAACAGCGCCTTGGCGGCGGTCTGGGCCTTGACGGCCTCTTCCTCGCCGTGGACCATCTTGGTCAGCTCGTAGGCCAGAATCTCCTTGGCCTGGTTCAGCTGGCTGCCTTCCCAGTGGTCCATGGCCTCGATCTGCTCCAGGGGCAGGAAGGTCAGCATCCGGATGCACTTCATGACGTCAGCGTCGTCCACGTTGCGCCAGTACTGGTAGAAGTCAAAGGGACTGGTCTTGTTGGAATCCAGCCACACGGCGTTGCCGGCGGTCTTGCCCATCTTCTTGCCCTGGGAGTCGGTCAGCAGGGTGATGGTCATGGCGTGGGCGTCCTTGCCCAGCTTCCGGCGGATCAGCTCCGTGCCGCCCAGCATGTTGGACCACTGGTCGTCGCCGCCGCACGGCATGGTG
>CAMEIU010000161.1 GCA_945918815.1 uncultured Clostridia bacterium | reverse complement strand
GGTGAGAAATTCTACCAATATACCATGATAGAAGAAGCGAGCAGAGAACGGTTCAGTAACTCTGTCGCATTTTTCACGGTCTCACATCATTGACAAACGAACTTTTTCTGATTTTCTTTTTTGGGCTGCTTTGCATATTTTGATTGATTTTCAGCTAAAACGAGATTATAATTTTAGTTTAGAATATTCTGGGAGGGAGCTGCTTATGGAGAAATTGACCATTCGGGACATCGCGCGCATGGCGGGGGTGTCGACCACGGCAGTTTCGTTTGTGCTCAACGATCGCAGCGGCGTCTCGGACGCCACACGGAAAAAGGTGCAGGAGATCATCCAGCAGACCGGCTTTACGCCCAACATCCACACCCGCAGGCTGAATCTCAAGCGCAGCTTCACGGTCCACGTGGTCATGCGGCAGTACGATTACAGCCTGTTCAACCTGTTCGCCATGGACGTGCTGACCGGCATTTTCAAGGAGAGCAAGCTGCTGGGCTACAGCGTCATTTTCACCGCCGTGGAAAAGGACACAGAGTGCAGCGAACTCATGGACGCCATTCACAGCAAGGACTCCGACGGCGTCATCTTCATTCAGGTCTGCAACCAGGAGGTGGTGCAGCTGCTTCTGGAGGAGCGGTTCCCGTTTCTGTGCGTGGACTCCCACGTGCCCCAGGACGGACACATCCCCCTGCTGGAGGTCAACTACTACGACGCCACCCGCCGGGCCATCCGGTATCTGGTGGAGCAGGGGCACCGGAACATCGGCTTCCTGATTTCCGACCGGAACCGGGAATTCTACAAGCACACCTTCGCCGGCTTCACCGACGCCATGGAGGAGGCCGGGCTCCCATGCCGGCCGGAGTGGATGCAGCGGGTCATTCACAACATTCCGCAGCCTGCCACCAACGCCATGGAAAAAATGCTCAGCAGCGAAACCTGGCCCACCGCCGTGTTCTGCGCCAGCGACACCTACGCCGCCAACGCCATCCGGTATGTGACCGGCCGGGGCCTGCGGGTGCCGGAGGACATCTCCTTCATGGGTCTGGACGATCTGGTCATCTCCGAGTACACCCGCCCGGCCATCACCACCATGGGCCTGGACAAGATGCGCATGGGCCGTCAGGCTATGCACACCCTGTTCCAGATGATGAACGGGGGAGAATTTAAACGGGTTCAGCTGATTCCCACCGCGCTGGTGGAACGGGACAGCGTCAGGAGGCTGGGATGAACATTTTGATTACCGGCGGCAGCCGGGGGATCGGCGCCCAGGCCGTGCGGCACTTCGCAGGCCAGGGCCACAGGGTCCGCTTTCTATATGAAAAGAACCACGCCGCGGCCCAAAGCGTCGCCAACGAGACCGGCGCGGAAGCCGTCTGCTGCGATGTGGCCGACAAGGCGGCCGTGGACCGGGCGATTCGGGACTTCGGCCCCGTGGATGTGCTGATCAACAACGCGGGAATCGCCCACTACGGGCTCATCTCCCAGATCGGCAAGGAGCAGTGGGACCGGCTGTTCGCCGTCAACGTCCACGGTATGTACCACTGCATCGACGCCGTATTGCCGGGGATGCTCCGGAAGCAGGCCGGATGCATCGTCAACGTATCCTCCATGTGGGGCCAGGTGGGCGCCTCCTGCGAGGTCTGCTACTCCGCCACCAAGGGGGCGGTGCTGGCTTTGACCAAAGCCTTGGCCAAGGAGCTGGGCCCGTCCCACATCCGGGTCAACGCCATTGCCCCGGGGGTGATTTTAACCGATATGGTGGCCAACGTGTCCCCGGAGACCATGGACTGGCTCAAGGAGGAGACCCCTCTGGAACGCCACGGCACGCCGGAGGACGTGGTCCAGGCCATGGACTATCTGGTCCGGGCGGAATTCGTCACAGGACAGGTGATCCCGGTCAACGGGGGAATGGTGATTTGAATGGACAATTGAAATCTTTACCGGTACCTTCATGCCGATGGTGCGAACTTGCGGGACGCATATATGCGTCCCCTACAGAGCTTGCTCGAAGCCCCTCTGTAGGGCACGGCCACTGGACGTGCCGGATGTTGGCACCTGCGTTTTGCATCCAACTGCCAGACGGGCGGCTGATAGCCGCCCCTACGACTGGCGGTGGCACGCAGCTGGGTTCCGCATGGAACTGCCCACCCGCGCCCTACAGCAGCTTGCAACGCGATCATCGGGAGAATTGCTTGTCGGGCAGCCGCCCGCATGGGGCACGAGGGTACGGTGCATGATTCAAATCGTCGCGAAACGACACCTTCATTTTCAATTATAAATTCAAAATATTCCGCTCTTCGACAAAATATCCCCTACATCTTGTGGTATCATGCTAGAGCGACCTCACCGGGCGCAGCGCCAGCACCGCTGCGGTCCGGTCGTCCTCTCCCTCCGATTGGGTACAGCTGACAACGCCGGAGGCCAGCTCTTTTGGCGACAGTCCTCCATACTGCCGGATAAAGCGCTCGGCCGCCTCTCCCCCGGCCCCATCGCTGACCAACACCAACATCTCCCCTCTGGACAAGGACAGCTTCGCTCCCTCTGGGCGGTGTGCCTCTCCCACACCCAACCCAGGCGGCGGCGAGGCTGTTCCTATTTTCTCCACGGATCCCCGGCGCTTGAGATAAGACGGAGCCGCGCCCCATTTGTAGAGTCTTGCCTCGCCGGTGACCAGGTCCGCCTGCAAGAGATCCACGGTGGAGAAGCCGCCGTCGTCCCTTAAGATGTACACGCCGTTTAAAAGCTGCATGGCCTCCGTGGGCTTGACGCCGGACTGAATCAGGGTCTTCAGGACCTGGATGGCCGCTCCTGCCTCCGCAGCGGCCCCTTTGCCGGTGCCCATACCGTCGCAGAGCAGCACGAAGTACCAGCGGCCCCACTGAAAGCCGGTCCCCTGGTCGCCGGACAGGCTGTCGCCCCGGCGGCCCTGGCTGCGGAAGCCCAGCTCCGGCTGAAAGCGGCAGGCGACGGTCTCCTTGGGCGGCTCATAGGAAAGAGCCTGGGACAGGGCGTGATACTGACGGGCCAGAACGGCCCGGCTCTCCCGGAGGCGGCTCCGGTATTGGCGGCGGCAGCTGAGATCGTCCAGCTCCCGGTTGACGGCGGTGAGAAAGCCCTCCAGGTGGCGGCAGCGGTTGACGAAGGAGGCCGGCAGGTCGTCCCGCAGGGCTTTTCCGCGGCCCATCATGGCGGGAGCCGCCCGGTTCAGCTCGTCGCAGGTCTCCTGCAGGTTCTTACCCCAACATTGATCCCACAGGCTGCACATGCGGCAGACCCGCTCCGCCGCCTGGTCGAAGACGGCGGCAGTCTCCGGGTCCGGCTGGACCGGCCGGGTCTGGGTCAGGCAGAGGCTCAGCTGCTCCAGGAGGCCGGAGGCCATTTGGAGCCGCTGCTCGCTTTTGCTCTGGGCCGCGGGCGCCAGGCCGAAGAGCCGCGCCCCCGGCAGGAACTGGGCAAGAACCGCCCCGGGCAAGGCGGCAGCCAGCAGCATATAATCCGTGCCTGTCAGCAGGACGCCCAGCAGGGCGCCGCCCAGCCACAGGCCCAGCCGGGGCAGCTGCCGCTGGATGTTCTGACAGGCCAGAGCGCACAGCGTCAGTACCGCCGTGACGCAGCCGCCGCCCCAGGAAATATCCAATGCCAGGCCGCAGAGGACCGCCACCGGCAGAGCCAAAGGCGTGTCCACGGCGGCCGCCGCCAACAGGCATCCAGCCACTAGGCCCAGGGGCAGTCCCACCGGCCGCACGGCGCACAGGCCCGCGCACAGGCAGGCCAGGAACACCAGGCGGCACATTTGGTCCGCACCGTTCACGGCCCGCCGGAAGCAGAAGGCCGCCCCGCCGGCCACGGCGATTCTGAGCACATACCGCCAGAGCGCGTCCGGGACAAACCGCCGCTCCAGGAGAAACAGGAACCCTACCAGAGCTGTGAACAGCATGGCGCAGCCTGGCCCGAACCAGCGGTTCTTCCGGGACACCTGATCGCCGAAGATGCAGGCGCAGGCCTCCACCAGCAGGCCCGCCGCCATGGGCTCCACCGCCGTGTCCACGCCCCAGAAAACCACATAGCCCACGCAGCCGCCGGCGTAGGCGGCAAAGGCCGGGAGGCTCAGGTGCAGTCCGGCGGCCAGGGCGACGGAAAGAGGCAGATAGGTTCCCGCCGCCGACGCGCCCGCCAGGACAAAGCCCACGGCTAACGCCGCCAGGCTGCGCAGGACCTGCTCCGCCACAGGATGCCCGCTCCAGCGGACCAGCCGCCGGAGAATCCCGGACCATAGGCCGGTCCTTGTCTGTACCTTCATCATTTCCCCTGCCTCCGCATACTCTGGAGTTGATGGCTTCAGTGTACCACGGCGAAAATGAGGAACCTGTCGGGAAATGGCGCGGGAAATGGGGGGTTGCGGTTTTCCTGAATAAGAGATACAATATAGTATTATGTATGAATGGCCCGAAACAGAAAAAATGGGATTTGACGGGCAGCTTCGGTTTGCAGAAGCCCAAAGCCTTCCCCTTGAGGGGACGCCTTGGGCGCTCCCGCGCCAGTACATCACACAGACAAATCCCAATTTTCCAATTCACCATGGGGCTGAAAATTGTTTGATTCTTTTGATTTCTGATCCATTTGAAAGGGAGGCAGATTTATGGGAACGGAGCTGGAATATAAGCTGGCAGTGCCGTCGGAGGCGCTGTTGGAGCGGATTTTGTTTGATCCTTTGGTGGCGCAGGTGCAGCAGGAGAACTACCGCCTGCTGAACATGGCCACAATTTACTATGATACGCCGGACCGCCGCCTGAAGACGCTCCGGTGGACCCTTCGCCTGCGGCAGGAGAACAGCGAC
>CAMEIU010000160.1 GCA_945918815.1 uncultured Clostridia bacterium | reverse complement strand
TGGAAGGTGTTCTCCCGGAGCGTCCGGTCCTGGCTCTCCATGAGGGAGATATAGGAGCCGTTGGTCAGGGCGTGGGCTTCGCCCTGGCTGTCGGTGACGTTGGGGTACTTCATGTCGGCGTTATTGAAGGTGTTGAAAATATCGCTGGGGCTGTGGCCGATCTCTCCGGCGGCGGCCAGCAGGTTTTCCTCGGCGGGAGAGAGAATATGAGCCTTGCTCAGCCGGGCTTTGGTCAGATACCGGCGGTATTTCTCCAGGCCGGGTGCCTCCTGATAGAACCGGTCCAGGACGGCGTCGTCGATGGCCACCAGCTCCGGACCTTCAAAGGAGGCTGCGCTCTCCAGCTGGACCACGAAGCTGAACACGCGGCCCTTCATGGCCTGATGGGCCGCGTTGGCCGTGTCCTCATCCTGGCGCAGGAAGGCATAGGTGAAGACCCGCTCCACCTCAAAATTGATTTCCTCGGAGCGGCTTAGATAATTGAGCAGGGTCTCAGCCGATTCCCCCAGCCGTCCCTTGTAGGCGGCCAGCTCCGCCGGATAGCCCTGGCAGGCCTCCAGAGCCTGACTCCAGGCTTCGTCGGAGGGATAGATATCCTCCACCGCCCAGCAGGTCTTCGGATCCAATTCGCTTCGCAGCGGAATATTCTTTTGAGCCATATTGTACCTCCAAATCCCGTTTTTACGGGTCATTTTTGTTAGTATACCACAAAGACCGCAAAAGGACAAGTGGGACAGGAAACAGGCCCCGGGCAGGAAAATTGGATTTGTTGATGTACAGCTTTCTGTAGGGCACGGCCACTGGACGTGCCGCTGTATGCAGCTGCGTTCTGGTCGCGTCGGGTCGCCGCGCCCTACATAGGCGGTACAACACACCGTCAAATCCCAGTTTTCCGCTCCACCGGCGTGACAAAAACGCCCCGGTGTGGATTCACACCGGGGCGGACAAATGCTTTATCTTCTTCTATTCTTGGTCTTATGCTCGGAATACTGCTTGATTCCGGAGATTTTGCTGTCGGAATCGGCCATGAACTGCTTGAGCATGTCGTCAAAGGACTGGGGCTGGCTGCTGGCCGGCTGGGACGGACGGGGACGGGCGGGGCGGGTGTCCGGCGCTTTGGGCGCACGGCTGTCAGTCCGCGGCTGCTTGGGCCGGTCTGGCTGCTGCCGCGGCGGGGCGGGAATGGTCCTGCGAATGGAAAGATTGATCTTCCCATTGTCCAGGCCGATGACCATCACCTTGACGTCTTGTCCCTCGGTCAGATGGTCATGGATGTCATTGACATAGGCATGGGTGATCTCTGAAATATGTACCATGCCCGTCTGGTTGCCCGGCAGCGAGATAAACGCGCCGAATTTGGTGATGGATTTGACCTTGCCTTCCACAATGGCTCCTACTGTAAGCTCCATACTCTGATAAATTTCCCCCTAAAGAATTGCGCTAATTGCCCACGTCATAAAACACGATCTCGCCCTCGGACACCAGGCCCAGCTTCCGGCGCGCCACTTCTTCCACGCCTTCGTCGGTTCCCAGCGCGTCGATGGCCTGCTGAAGCCGCTGGTTTTCCTGCTCCGTAGCGGCGATGCTGCTTTCCAGCTTGGCTGCCTCCGCGTTCTTTTCCGTCACCTGACTCTGCAGAGACACCAGGGTAACGGTAGCATATACCACCAGCACCAGAATCAGCAGCTTCGTCAACAGAGACGACCGTTTGAAGCGCATGATTCTTCCCTCCTTTGGCTGAGATTCGTGTTACCGCACGGCGGCACACCTTACAGGTTATTGTAACCCATTTTTTCCAAGTTGAAAAGCATTTTTTTGCAAAAAGCCCTATTTTTTTCAAAATCCACAGAAAAGGCCCAAGCAGGAGCCCGATCAGCCGCCCGATTCCGTGCAGAATCACCGTCCAGGCCAGGAGGAACCAGCGGCTGACCGTCAGGAACCAAAGGACCGTCCCCAGCAGCAGGCCGAGACCGGCGTAGATGCGGAACAGTCCCTGGCCTGGATAGATGGCAAAGAGCAGCAGGCTGGCCGTCAAAATCAGACCGAACAACAGGTCCAGAAGCCAGGTCAGGACGGGACGGAGCCGCCTGAGGCCCCGCAGCAGATCGTAGCATAAACTCAGGCCCAGGCCCAGAAGGACCGACTGGAAAAACTGCCAGGCCTGGGCCGAGACCGGCAGCTCCATCAGCCGAAGAGCCGGGCAAAGAAGCCGCCGGCCTCCCGGGCGGAGTCCTCATAGGTCATGGAGTCCACCGTGCCGTCCACATGGACCTGGCCGCCGTCCAGGCTCAAGAGCTGCAAATGCAGCCCCTCCCCCCGGATCACCAGGGTCCCGCGGGTGGTGTTGAGGACGATCATATTCTCGTCGAAGCTCTCCACCTCCGTGACCCCGGTCATGGTCAGGCGGCTCCGGCCGTCCAGGGTGATTTTGTGGGGATTTTCCAGGGCTTTTTCCTCATATCCATATGCCATCGGACCGCATCCTTTCCCATCGATTTCCTCAGAGCCAGTATACGCACGGCTTGGACAAAATATGAATTGACAATTGACAATTGACAATTGACAATTGATAATGGAGGTATCCCTTTCAGGGATGATTGAAAATAACCCGTTTGACGCACATTCGTAGGGGCGCCCCTACGGCCTTTGATCGGGTAGATTTTTTCAAATCGTCGCAAAGCGACGCCTTCATTGTCCATTATCCATTATCATAAAGGAGTACCCCATGGATTTTAAACTTCACGCCCCTTACAAGCCCACCGGCGATCAGCCGGAGGCCATTGAGAAGCTGAGCCGCGGTCTGGAGCTGGGCTTTGACGAGCAGGTCATGCTGGGCGTCACCGGTTCCGGCAAGACCTTCACCATGGCCAATATCATCGAGAAGGCCAACCGGCCCACCCTGGTTCTGGCCCACAACAAGACCCTGGCGGCCCAGCTCTGCGCCGAGTTCAAGGAGTTTTTCCCGGAGAACGCCGTGGAGTATTTCGTGTCCTACTACGATTACTACCAGCCGGAGGCCTATATTCCCCACACCGATACCTATATTGAAAAGGACGCCTCCACCAACGACGAGATCGACCGGCTGCGGCTCTCCGCCACCTGCGCCCTGCTGGAGCGGCGGGACGTCATCGTGGTGGCCTCGGTCAGCTGCATCTACGGTCTCGGCGAGCCGGAGGACTTTGCCAAGATGATGATCTCCCTCCGGCCCGGCATGACCATGGAAATGAAGGAGCTGCAGGCCCGGCTGGTGGAGGACCGCTATGAGCGGAACGACATCGCCTTTGAGCGGAACAACTTCCGGGTCCGGGGCGATACCGTCGACATCTACCCCGCCTACTGGAAGGACAAGGCCATCCGGGTGGAGTTCTTCGGCGACGAGATCGACCGCATTTCCCAGATCAACGCCGTCACCGGCATGCCGGAGAAGATTTTAAGCCATGTGCCCATCTATCCCGCCAGCCACTACATCACGCCCCGGGACAAGATGGAACGGGCCATCCGGGAAATTGAGGCGGAGATGTGGCAGCAGGTCAAATACTTTGAGGAGCACGACAAGCTGCTGGAGGCCCAGCGGATCCGGCAGCGGACCCTCTACGATATTGAGATGATGCAGGAGCTGGGCTTCTGCTCCGGCATCGAGAACTACTCCCGGATCATTTCCGGCCGTCCCGTGGGCTCCGCCCCCATGACCCTGCTGGACTACTTCCCCAAGGATTTCATCCTGTTCATCGACGAGAGCCATGTGACCCTGCCCCAGGTGCGGGCCATGTACAACGGCGACCACGCCCGGAAGGAGAGCCTGGTGGAGTACGGCTTCCGGCTGCCCTGCGCCTTTGACAACCGGCCTTTGACCTTCGACGAGTTCCACGAGCGGATCAACCAGGTGATCTACGTCTCTGCCACCCCCGGGGACTACGAGCTGAGCCGCTCCAGCCAGACGGCGGAGCAGGTCATCCGGCCCACGGGCCTCCTGGACCCGGAGGTCCTGGTGCGGCCCGTGACGGGCCAGATCGACGATCTCATGGCGGAAATCAACGCCCGGGCCGCCAAGGAGCAGCGGGTTTTGGTGACGACCCTGACCAAGAAAATGGCGGAGGATTTGACGGAATACCTGCAAAAGCACGGCATCCGGGTCCGGTATATGCATTCGGACATCACGGCCATGGAGCGGATGGAGATCATCCGGGACCTGCGCATGGCGAAGTTCGACGCATTGGTTGGCATCAACCTGCTGCGGGAGGGCCTGGACCTGCCGGAGGTCAGTCTTGTGGCCATTCTGGACGCGGACAAGGAAGGGTTCCTGCGCAGCGAAACCAGCCTCATCCAGACCATCGGCCGCGCCGCCCGGAACGCCGAGGGTCAGGTCATTCTCTACGCCGACACCATCACGCCCTCCATGCGGGCGGCCATGGACGAGACCGCCCGCCGCCGCCAGCTCCAGCAGGCCTACAACCAGGCCCACGGCATCGTGCCCAAGACCATCGTCAAGTCCGTCCGGGATCTGATTGAAATCTCCAAGCCCACCCAGGACGTCACCGGCAAGCACGGCGTGAAGATGACCAAGGCGGAAAAGGAAAAAGAAATCGCCCGCCTGGAAAAAGCCATGCGCGAAGCCGCCCGGATGATGGAATTCGAATACGCCGCCGTATTACGAGATCAGATTATCGAACTGCGGAAATAAGTCTTGTAGCAGCAGGCAGGAAAATTGAGATTTGTCGATGTACCGCTTTTTGTAGGGCACGGCCACTGGACGTGCCGTATGCAGGCAACTGCATCCTGGAACCAACTGCCAAACGGCGCGTCGGGTCGCCGCGCCCTACATTGGCGATACATCACATCAACAAATC
>CAMEIU010000159.1 GCA_945918815.1 uncultured Clostridia bacterium | reverse complement strand
GGCCGCCGCGGTCAGGATGGCCTGGTTGTCGGCTTCGCTGCCGCCGCCGGTGAAGTAGATCTCCTGGGGCAGTGCACCCAGGCAGTCGGCCATGGTGCAGCGGGCGGTTTCCAGGGCTTCCTTGGCCTTCTGGCCGGGGGTATGAAGACTGGACGGGTTGCCGTAGACGTCCCGCATACAGGTGACCATGGCCTCCAGGGCCGCCGGATGGACCTGGGTGGTGGCGGCGTTATCTGCATAAACGTACATATCTATTAAAACTCCTTTCGTGGGATACGGTTTTCCATATCAGGAACTATTATACCCTGCCTTTCAGCAGGTCTTCCAGGGTAACGGTGGATAGATAGCCCTCGATGCGCTGGTCCAGCTGCTGCCACAGGGGCAGGGTCAGACAGGCCTCGGCCTTCTGGCAGGGGGTCCCCTCCAGAGACGAGCAGGCCACCGGCGACAGGGTCCCCTCCGTGGCCCGGAGAATCTGTCCGGCGGTGATATCCCTGGCGGGACGGGACAGCTGATAGCCGCCTTCCTTCCCCCGCTGGCTTCGGACCACGCCGGCCCGGTTCAGGATCGCCACAATGGACTCCAGATATTTGATGGAAATTCCCTGCCGGTTGGCCACTTCTTTTAAGGATACAAAGCCCTCCCTGTCATGGGCCGCCAGATCCAGCATCACCTGTAAGGCATAACGCCCCTTGGTGGAAATCATCATGGTAATCCCTCCTTCTGAATTCCTATAATACTACAGGAATTACAGGAATTCAATCCCCAAAATAAAAATTTTTATGCTTGCCGGCATGGATTGGCAAGCATAAAAACCGGAATTTGCAGAAAGTTGTGCTTCCTACCGATTGTTTCTTTCTTCTTTGATATCTCTTATGAGACAAATCAAAAATTCTTTACATTGACCGCACCCTTTGGCGGCTCCGGTTGCATCCTGCACCTCCTGAAATGTCTCCGCGCCATTCCGAATGGCATCTTCAATCATTCCATATGTGATATTTCTGCAATGGCATGCTTCTTTGCTTCTGTTCATATCGGGACACCTCCATATTCATCCATTTTTTCGGCGGTTTATGGGATTCTTGCCAGGCATTCCTTCAGCAGCTCCGGGTCGCCGCTGAAGATGTAGGTCTGGTCTTTTGTCTTCAAGACCAGGAATTGGTCCGCGTTGGGATTCAAGCAGAGCTTCGCATTGCCGTAGCCCTCCACGGAGAAGTCGCCTTTCAATAAATTGTCCAGGCCGGTGCCCCAGGTGCGGTAGGCCGGGGGCAATTGGGAAATCAGGTTCGCCTCCTCCACCTGGTCCAGGGGGACCGTGTAATCGGTGAAGGCCTGCTCCATGACCAAGGCATCTTCCGTCAAGGTCAGACGCATGGGCGACAGCTCCTCCGCCATGAGCCACACACCCAGCAGGGGCATCAGCAGAAGGATGGACGCGCTAAAGCCCATCAACATCTTTCCGGCGGGCCGGGCCAAGTTCATGGACATGCCCATGCCCACCCGCTCGTTGACGAAATTCCGGTTGTTGTTGGGATTATAGTAGAACTGACCCCAGATCCAGCAACTGTCCTCGTCCACCTGAGGATTTCGGGTCCGGCCCTGGGTCAGACGCTGCTGGGCGCGGCGGGCGGCAAATTCCGTCGCCATCGCCGCCGCCAGCAGGACCACGGAATAGGCCACCGTCCAGACCATGTACCAATTCCAGCTTCCCTGGCAGCACCAGACGGCCAGGGAATACAACGCCGTCAGCCAGGACGCCAGGAGCCAGAATTTGGTCCAGTTGTACCGGCGGACCCGGGTCAGGGACGCCGTCAGGTCCCGGTCAGCGTCCAAGGCATCGGCCCGCTGGCGGAAGATCAGGCCGTAGCACAGCAGGCTCATGGCCGTGACCAGGAGGCCGGTGGCGGCGGTGATGGCCAGGGTCAGCTTCCAGGCGGAATTCCAGTGGTCCACAAAGCAGGACAGGACCGGCAGGATCGACAGAATCATGGGCGGCACAAACCAGCCGGTTTTTACCGGCTTAGGCAGCTTTCCCGGCTGCAGCTCCACCACGGTCTGCCCGGCCGTTGGCGTCTGCCAGCCCCGGCGGCGCTTGATCTCCCGCAGGCCCTTGTTGGCTTTCCCATAAAACCAGCACATCAGAACCAGGGCGGCCAGCATCCAGACCAGGGCGGCGGTCATGACTACGGAGACCCAGGGCAGAAACACGCAGGGCGCCAAAGCCGCCGTCAGAATCCAGAACAGCCGCCGGTATTGTTTCCGGAATGCGCCGCAAAAGTCCAGGACCTCCTTGTCCCCCCGGGCCTCCGGCGGCAGGGTCACGGACAGAATCAGATTGTTCTTGCACACCGTATTGTTGCGCATAGTCACATATTCAATGGGCAAAAACAGATAAAACGCAGCGAGCAGGAACAGGTTAAACCACATCGGACGCACCTCACATTCATTGTCTCTGTTGGGCGGGCGGCGGATGGCCGCCCCTACGGGCTGTCATATTGTTTTCTGCATAATTCCAGAATCTCCTCCAGGGGCGTGCCGGCGGCCTTGGCTTCGGCCAGGGCCAGCTCCAGGGCGGCCCGGGTCTGCTCCGGCAAACAGGACGACGGCAGGCGTGGACAGACCACGGTTCCGGCCCGCCGGTCGGTTTTCAGATAGCCCTCCTGCTTCAGCAGCTGGTAGGCTTTGCTGACGGTCATCATATTCACGCCGCAGTCCTCCGCCAGCGTTCGGACCGGCGGCAGCTGGTCCCCCGGCTTCAGGTCCCCGGCCGCAATGCCCCGGACGATCTGATTTCGGATCTGCTGGTAGATGGGCGTATCGATGGAAAAATCCAGACGCAGCAGCATGGTATCACCTCTTTGTATGATTGATTGTAATACAAATAATGCACACTGTCAAGGCCCAGCATGTGTTTCCGTATGCACCATATCCGATAAAACCGCTTCTATCGGGCACGGGACGCATATGCGCGTACCCTACAGAGTCCTTCCGAACACACTCTGTAGGCGGCACGTCCGGTATGCGGATGTCATTTGTTCCGGAATTGCCGCAAAAACCGGGAACACAACCACGTCTCAACCGGCGGTTGAGTCCGGTTTTTTCAAGGCTTGCCAAATAAGTGATAGCTTTTTCCGCCCGGATATGGCATGATAAGGGCAGAAAGAAAAACGAGGTGATCCATATGGAGCAAACCATTGGCAAACGGATCATGACCCTGCGGAAGAGCCGGGGCATGACCCAGGATCAGCTGGCGGAGAAGCTGGGCGTCACGGCCCAGGCCGTATCCAAGTGGGAGAACGACATCTCCTGCCCGGATATCGCCCTGCTGCCCAAGCTGGCGGAGATTTTTCAGGTGACCACCGACAGCCTGCTGGGCATGCCGGAGAAGACCGAGATCGTGAAAACGCCGCCCCAGTCCGGCGGATTTCATGTAAACATCGGCGAAGAAGACGAGCCTGACGAGGACCGAAACGGGTTCACCTTCCGCTGGGATATGAACAACGGCGAGCTCCCCTGGTTCGCCATGGGCGTGCTGCTGTTCGCCGTGGCCATGCTGCTGAACCGGACCATTCTGGCCCCCCTGGGCGAGGCGTCGGTTTGGTCGCTGATGTGGCCCTCCGCCGTGCTGGCCTTGGGCCTCTCCAACCTGTGGGAGAAAATCAGCCTCTGGTCCGGCGGCACCACCATCATCGGAGCATACTTCCTGCTGACCAACATGGGCATTCTGCACCTGAATCTGCGGCCCCGATGGAATATTATCATTCTGGTCCTGCTGATCATCTGGGCCGTCTCCATGCTGCTGGATAACTTCCGCCACGGAAAAAAGCATGCGGAGGCCAAGGGCAAAGGCGCCAGCGAGTACAAGGTGAAAGACGGCCGCGTCTCCTACGACGGCTCCCTTACATCAGAGACGGTGACGGCGTCCGTGGACCTGTTCCGGGGCGGCAATGTGGATCTGTCCTTCGGCAGCTGCACGTTGGACCTGCGGGGCTGCAAGGATCTGGAGGACGGCTGCATTCTGGAAACCGACGTGTCCTTCGGCTCTCTGTCCGTGCTGGTTCCGAAGCAGTGGCGGGTGGAGGACCACACGGACCGCAGCTTTTCCTCCATCACCTTCCAGGGCGGCCCCGCGCCGGACGCCGGACAGACCCTGACCCTGAAAAGCGACGTCTCCTTCGGCTCTCTGGAGATCCGCTGGGAGGATTGAAACACGCGCCCTCTGGGATTGTGATGTAATGAAGCATAATTGCGGTGTCGCTTTGCGACGAATTCAATTTATTTTCCGAAGGAAATACCTCCATTATTCATGATCCATCATTCATTCTTCATCATTCATTTACTCCGCAAAAGTAGTGCGCAAGTCCACACTTTTTTTCGAAAATATCCCCTACCCCGGGTAGTCAAATTCTGTGATTCGTGATATAATTCCAAATATACCGATTGAAGGAGCCTACGTCATGGATCACGAACATGAGCATGCGCATGAGCACGACCACGCTTACCTGCACGAACACAACATCCCCCACAGCCATCCCCATGTCCATGAGAACACCAAGGCCGTGGTAAACCGGCTGGCCCGGATCATCGGCCACCTGGAATCCGTCAAAAAGATGGTGGAGGACGGCCGGGACTGCAGCGAGGTCCTGGTCCAGATCGCCGCCGTAAAATCCGCGCTGAACAACGTGGGCAAGGTGATTTTACAGGACCACATCCGCCACTGCATCGTGGACGCCGTGGAAGAGGATGACCAGCAGGCCATCGACGACCTCTGCGCGGCCATTGATAAGTTTATGAAATAGAATACAACGCAATGAACGAAAAATCCATCTGTAGGGCACGGCCACTGGACGTGCCGTATGCAAGCAGCTGCATCCTGGAACCAACTGCCAAACGGCGCGTCGAGTCGCCGCGCCCTAC
>CAMEIU010000158.1 GCA_945918815.1 uncultured Clostridia bacterium | reverse complement strand
GAACGATTCCACCGACAGCCGCTTTGCGCTGGTTGGAATGATTGACACCCGCTGTGTCATCGGCAAGGTTCTGGCGGTGGTGCTGCCGGGACAGAGCAGAGACGGTAATGGCAACGTCACTGATCCCAGGGACTGGAGCCGGATTGGATTGGTGTCATGATGCAGGAAAATCAAAATCTCAATATTCAATGGTATCCCGGCCATATGACCAAGACCCGCCGCAGGATGGAGGAAGATCTGAAGCTGGTGGACGCGGTCTGTGAAATTCTCGATGCCAGAATCCCGATCTCCAGCCGGAACCCGGATATCGACGTTCTCTGCGGCAGCAAGCCGCGGATGGTGGTTCTGAATCGGATCGACATGGCGGATCCGGCCATGGTCCGAAATTGGTCCGCCTATTTCAAGTCCAAGGGTATGGCTGTGCTGGAAACCGATTGTAAGTCCCGGAAGGGGATCAACGGTTTTGTCCCGGCGGTACGGACCCTTCTGTCCGAGAAGCTACGGCACTACGCCGAAAAGGGCCAGGCGGGCCGTCCTCTGAAGCTCATGGTGGTGGGAATTCCCAATGTCGGAAAGTCCACCTTTATCAATCAGATCGCCGGGCGCAAAGGCGCCAAGGCCGAGAACCGGCCCGGTGTCACCCGGGGCGCCCAGTGGATTACCGTAGAC
The DNA here is from genome assembly GCA_945918815.1 of uncultured Clostridia bacterium. Classification (GTDB taxonomy): domain Bacteria; phylum Bacillota; class Clostridia; order Oscillospirales; family Oscillospiraceae; genus Avoscillospira. The sequence continues at coordinate 4,298 of CAMEIU010000158.1, read as the reverse complement.
CAGGGGCTGCTGCTTTTGGATACGCCTGGAATTCTCTGGCCCAAATTCGAGGACCCGGAGGTGGGCGTCCGGCTGGCCTACACCGGCGCGGTGAAGGATGACGTGCTGGATGTGGAGAGCCTGGCCTGCCACCTGATGGAAATGCTCTGGAGGCGGTACCCCGAGGCCGTCCGGCAGCGGTATAAGATCGAACTTGCAGACAACGCCCCCGGCTATGAGCTGCTGGAGGCCGCAGGCAGGAAACGGGGCTATCTGGTCTCCGGCGGAGAGGTGGACTTGGAGCGCATGGCGCGGGTTCTGCTGGAGGAATACCGCAGCTGTAAGCTTGGCCGCTTTACCCTGGAAACGCCGGACATGCTAGAAGGAGAGAGACCATGAACACCAGTACCGTGGATCTGTGGGAGATCGAATCCCAGTGCTTTGCAGGCGGCTTTGACTGCGTCTGCGGAATCGACGAAGCGGGCCGGGGCCCCTTGGCGGGGCCGGTGTGCGCCGCGGCGGTGCTTCTCCCGAAGGGCCTGATTATTCCCGGACTCAATGATTCCAAAAAGCTGACCGATAAGCGCCGCCGGGAATTATACGACGTCATCGTCTCGGAGGCAGAGGCCTACGGCATTGCCTTTGCCTCGGAGCAGGAGATCGACGAGATCAAAATTTTGCAGGCCACCTTTCGGGCCATGGAGCGGGCGGTTCAGGCCATGGGCGTCCAGCCGGATTTGGCCTTGGTGGACGGCAACCGGGCGCCCGCCCTGGGTCTTCCGGTGAAGACCGTGGTCAAGGGCGACAGTCTCAGCGCCAACATTGCCGCCGCTTCCATTCTGGCCAAGGTCACCCGGGACCGGCTCATGGAGGAATTGGACGAGACCTACCCCCAATACGGCTTCGCCATTCACAAGGGCTACGGCACCAAGCGGCACTATGAGGCCCTGACGGCCTATGGTCCCTGCCCCATCCACCGCCGCACGTTTTTGCGGAAATTTTATGGGGAAGTCTGAGCTGACCGGCCCCTGGGGCGAGCTGCTGGCGGTGAATTACCTCCGGCAGAAAAAGTATGCGATTCTGGGCTGCAATTACAAAAGCCGTTTCGGTGAGATTGACATCATTGCCCAGACGAGAAGTTATCTGGTCTTCGTGGAGGTGAAGCTCCGCAAGTCGGACTGCTTTGGTCAGGCCAGGGAATTTGTGGGCTATCAAAAGCAGTCGCGCATCAAGGCCACGGCGGCGATGTGGCTCCAGGAGAATCCCAACAAGCGGCAGCCCCGGTTTGATGTGATTGAAATCTACGCACCGGACGGCACTGCCACCCGAAACCCTGAAATCATCCATTTGGAGGACGCGTTTCAGTGATGGTCGCACCCTCGTGCCCCCCCTCTCTGGTGGACTGGCGAGCTTGCGAGCCTGGGGGTTGTTGCAAGTTCGCATCTGATATAAATCCAAAACAAGAAAACCAATCACCAACAACGAAAAGGATTGTGACAATATGCACTATGTAAGTACCCGAGACGCCTCTCTGCGGTATACCGCCGCCCAGGCCATTGAGCAGGGCCTCAGCCGTGAAGGCGGCCTGTTCCTGCCGGAGACACTGCCTGCTCTGCCGGATCTGGAAGCCCTGACCAAGATGACCTATCAGCAGCGGGCCGTGACCATCATGAAATTGTTCCTGGACGAGTTCTCCGAGGACGAGCTGCGGACCTTCACGGAGAAGGCCTACGGCCCTGAGAAGTTCGACTGTCGGGAAGTGGCCCCTGTGGTCAGCCTCCACGAGAAGACCCATGTGCTGGAGCTGTGGCACGGTCCCACCTGTGCCTTCAAGGATATGGCGTTGCAGATGCTGCCCTATCTTCTGACGGCTTCCATGCAGAAGAACGGTGAGGACAAGACTGTCTGCATTCTGGTTGCTACCTCCGGCGACACGGGCAAGGCTGCTTTGGAGGGCTTCCGGGACGTGGACCGGACCAAGATCCTGGTCTTCTATCCCAAGGACGGCGTGTCCGATATTCAGCAGCTTCAGATGGTAACCCAGGAAGGGCAGAACGTGGGTGTCTGCGCTGTGGTGGGCAATTTTGACGACGCCCAGACCGGCGTAAAGCGCATCTTCTCCGACGGTACGTTCCGTCAGGAACTGGCCGAAAGAGGCTATGTGCTGTCCTCGGCCAACTCCATCAACTGGGGCCGGGTCCTGCCGCAGATCGTCTATTACATCTCTGCCTACTGCGACCTGGTGGCCGCCGGGCGGCTGACCCTGGGAGATCCCCTGAACGTCTGCGTTCCTACGGGCAACTTCGGCAACATTCTGGCCGGCTTCTACGCCAAGCAGATGGGCCTGCCCAGTGGCAAGCTGATCTGCGCTTCCAACGCCAACAACGTGCTGACCGACTTCACCCGCACCGGCGTTTACGATCGCAACCGGCCCTTCTACAATACCACCTCTCCCTCCATGGATATCCTGATTTCCTCCAACCTGGAGCGGCTGCTCTATCTGCTGACCGGCTCCGATGAAGAGGTCCGCGGCTATATGCAGTCTCTCAACGAGACCGGCCGGTATCAGGTGTCGGAGAAGGTCCTGAATCAGATTCAGGAAAACTTCGTGGCTGGCTTCTGCGACGATACCCGGACCCTCAACACCATTGAAAAGACCTTCCGCAACGGCGGCTATCTCATGGATACCCACACCGCCGTGGCCTATACGGTACTTCAGGACTACCGCTGCGCCACCGCCGACGATACGCCCGCCCTGGTGGTCTCCACCGCCAGCCCCTTCAAGTTCTGTGACAGCGTCCTGACTTCTCTCGGCGTGACGGACCAGGAAAAGGGTACCGCCATTTTGGGCCAGCTGACCCGGGAGACCGGCAAGGCGGCTCCCAAGCCCCTGGCCTCTCTGGCAGGCAAGCCGGTCCGCTTCACGGAAGTGACGGAAAAAGAGAACATGGCCCAAGTGGTTAGTGAGCTGCTCCGCTGATGGCGTTATATGCGTTAGGCGATTTGCACCTGTCCTTCGGCGCGGATAAGCCCATGGACGTCTTCGGTGGCCGCTGGGCGGGCTATGTGGAGAAGCTCCGGGATGGCCTTTCGTTGCTGCGGCCCGAGGATACCATCGTCCTGCTGGGAGATTTCAGCTGGGCCCTGGATCTGGAGGGGGCCAAGCCGGATTTTCAGTTTCTCAATTCCTATCCCGGACGAAAGCTGCTTTTGAAGGGAAACCACGACTACTGGTGGACCACGGCGGCCAAGTTCACCCGGTTCTGCCAGGAGAACGGCTTTGAAAATCTCCATTTGCTTCATAATAATTGTTATTTCTATGAAGACCTGGCCCTCTGCGGCACCCGGGGATGGTTTTTCGAAGAAGACAAAGAGGGAACCCACGATGAAAAGGTGTTCCGCCGGGAACTGATCCGGCTGGAGACCTCATTAAAGGCGGCAGGGGAGCGGGAAAAGCTCTGTTTCCTGCATTATCCGCCCCGCTACCGCGGCTACACCTGCCCGGAGATTTTGGAGCTGCTGGCACGATACCAGGTCAAAGCCTGTTATTATGGCCACCTCCACGGCGACAGCCACAAGCTCGCCATCGAAGGGGAGGCTGCCGGGACGGTGTTCTCTCTGGTCGCTTCAGATTATGTAAACTTCAAACCGGTAAAAATCAAAAACTAAAAAATTTTACAAATAAAATGGAAAAAAGGGTGGAAAAATCCACTACCATCTGATAATATAGTACGGATTGATAAAAAGGTGAATCATGGCCGTTCCGGCCCACCATATAGGAGGATTATCAATGAATGTGAAAAGCGCCGAGCAGGCAAATGGCAGCGCCAAGATCGTTGTCGAGATCGAAAAGCAGGAGTTTGAAGCCGCGCTGAACAAGGCCTACAACAAGTGCAAGAAAGATATCATGATTCCCGGTTTCCGCAAGGGCAAGGCGCCTCGGAAAGTCGTGGAAGGCATGTATGGCGCAAAGGTGTTCTATGAAGACGCCGTCAACGAGATGTTCCCCGAGGTCTATGAGAAGGCCATCGTAGAGCAGGCCGTCAAGGCCGTCGGCTCTCCCTCCGTGTCCAGCCTGGACGACGGCGAGGACGGCGGCGTGGTGCTGACCATTGAAACCGCTCTGTATCCCGAAGTGACCCTGGGCGACTATAAGGGCATCGAAGTGCCCAAGACCGCGGTTGCCGTTTCCGACGAGGACGTGGAGGCCGAGGTGGACCGTATGGCCGACCGCAACAGCCGCATCGAGGTCGTGGACCGTCCCGCCCACGAGGGTGACACCGTGGTGCTGGACTTTGAGGGCTTCGACAACGGCGTGG
>CAMEIU010000157.1 GCA_945918815.1 uncultured Clostridia bacterium | reverse complement strand
ATGTGCCCGTGGACGTGCAGGCCGATTTCGTGGATCCGACGGCCCTGTTCAACATCGGCTACGGCCTCTATGTAGTCACCAGCCGCGACGGCGAACGGGACAACGGCTGCATTGTCAACGCCGTGACCCAGGTGACCAACACCCCCAACCGGGTGGCCGTCACGGTGAACAAGCTGAACCACTCCTGCGGCGTCATCGCCAAGACCGGCCTCCTGAACATTTCCACCCTGTCCCAGGACGCGCCCTTCAAGATCTTCCAGCACTTCGGCTTCCAGTCCGGCCGGGATGTGGATAAGTTCGCCGGCTTCACCCATGTGCAGCGGTCCTCCAATGGCCTGCTGTTCCTGGACAAGTATTCCAACAGCTACATCTCCTGCAAGGTCATCCAGCAGCTGGATCTGGGAACCCATATCATGTTCCTCTGCGACGTGACCCAGTGCGTCAACCTCTCCGACAAGGAGACCATGACCTATACTTATTACCAGAAGAACGTGAAGCCCAAGCCCGACACCGGCAAGAAGGGCTATGTGTGCAAGGTCTGCGGCTATGTCTACGAAGGCGACGAGCTGCCCGAAGACTACATCTGCCCCCTCTGCAAACACGGCGCGGCAGACTTTGAACCCATTGCGTAACTTATGAAAGAACCTCGTGTCCTTGTCCAGGGACACGAGGTTTCCTTTTTTGCTGTCACCGTAGGGGCAGCTATCCGCCGCCCGCCGGCAGAGGCCCATCCACCAAATGCGGCCAAATGTGCCGGCCGCACCTCCAGACCTCTGCGGCGGCTTACCCCCGGTCGCCCTGTTTCAGCGTTTCCGCCTGGATGCGAACCGCTTCCATGCGCTGGGCAATGGTGCGGGCCGTCATCTCATGGGTCAGATAGGCGGGATCCAGCCGTTCCAGTACGGGGCAGATAGCCGGGTCCGTCCAGGGCTGATGCAGGTCGATGTTCAGAATATGGGAATAGCTGACCGAAAAGCGCTGGAAATAATCCTTGGGGAGCCCCTCCGGAAGACTGCCCGTATGGGCGCGGACATAATCGCCGCTGAGGGACTGGTGGAGATGGACACCGCGGACGGCCTTTGCAAGGCTGCCGTGCAGGTCCAGCATCTGCTGAATATAGGCCGCGCCCTCCGCCTGGGTGCGCAGGGCCGTGCAGGCATTCATCAGATGGCCCGTGTCCAGCATAATACCGGTGCGGGGATATGCAATGCCTTCCAGGAGCCGCGCCGTCAGCTTCGGATCGGTGAATGTGAAGCCCGGCCACCACTGGTTTTCCACCAGGAATTCAAAGGGCCAGTCCTGCCCCTTCAGAAGTGTGTTGATCAGCTCCACCGCGGCGTCGATGACTTCTTCATGGGTGTGGAGCCAGCGATAGGTGTAGCATTCCTCCAGCGACACATCCGACACGTGGAAGACCACATATTTTACCTGCATTGCCGCAGCCCGTTCCAGGTCCAGGCGGTACTGCTCCAGCAGGCCTTCCCGGCCATGGCCGCCGTAAAACGCCGCCGCGATCTCCGGGCATCCGAATTTTTCCGTCAGTGCGGGCCGGTCGTCCCGGTAAAAATCCAGCCAGTCCGGGTAAAAAGTCAGGTGATACCCAATCATCAGATCCCGGGGCAGATCCGCAGGAAACGCCTCCCCGGCCCAGATACCCTCCAGACCGTCGCAGCCGCACCGGTTCAGCGCCTGCCGGAACGCCGTCCAGGTCCCATATGCCCGAAACGACGCCTGCTCCATGGGAAAGCTGACCGTCTGATCCATGCGGCTTCCTCCTTCTTTTCACCGATGCGAATGTTTGCTTTGCAAAAAGCGAAATGAAATCCACCTACCGCCACAGCGGTTTCACCCACCCGAAGGGTGGATTTCATTGAAAAAGACCTGATGCTGTCGCATCAGGTCTTTTTCATGGCAGGGGATGAGGGATTCGAACCCCCGCAAACGGAGTCAGAGTCCGGTGTGCTACCGTTACACAAATCCCCTATTTGGTTGCGCTCTCAAAACGCATTTATTATTATACGCAAAATCTTCTTTTTGTCAAGCAGAAATTTCAGAAAATTCACGGGTTTGAACCAAGGCGTTCTCTTGGGACAGATACGGCCGTTGAGAAGACGGAGAAAAAATTGGGAATGGACAGAGAACTGGACCGTAAGAGCAGCTGATCGCCGCCCTTACGGTCCCATGCATCGTCAAATTCCAAAACTCAAAACATCGGTTCCGCTGCCGGGCCGGTCATGCCGCGGTAGAGGCTGCTGAGGATTCTCCAGGTCTGGGCGTCCAGGCTGCCGTTCTGGGGCAGGCCGGCGGCCTGCTGGACCCAGCGGAGGCCCTTGGCTGTGGCGGCGTCCAGGGTTCCGCTGAAGGTGGGCGTTGGCAGGTCCCGGAACCGCTGGGACAGGACGTACAGCATGGCCTGGGCCAGATACAGGTCCGGGTTCTGGGCCCTCGGCCGCAAAACCTGGCCCACAGGCCAGAAGGGCAGCACCTCCGGCGGGAAGACGTCCCGGAGGGCGGCCTCATAGGCAGCGGCAACGGCGTCCCAGACGGTCTGATCCACCCGGCCGGTCTGAGGCAGGCCGTAGGCCGCCTGGAAGGAGCGGACGGAAGCGTAGGTATTGCGTCCAAAGGTCCCGTTGGGAATCACCGGCAGCACCCTGGGGTCCCGGAAGGAAATCTGCCGCAGCATGGTCTGTAAGCTGAAAATGGGTCTTCCGATGTAAAACGCCGGTTCCCGAATCATAGGCCATTCCCTCCGTCCGTCATGCCGATCTCCAGGGTCTCCCCGGGAAACTGCTGGAGCTGCGTGGTCTCGGAAAAGCCCTGGTCGCCGGGATAGGTCTCCGGGAACAGGACCTGATCGTGGAACACCGTGGCCTCCACGCTGGAAAATTGATTGTAAATGGCGTCCCAGGTCTGGGGTCCCACGGAGCCGGTGACCGGCAGCCCCGCGTACTGCTGGAAGCTTCGCACCGACGCCTGGGTGGCGGCGTCGAAAGATCCGGTGATGGGGGCAGGGGAGACGCTGGGAATAAAATTGCCGATGACCGACAGCATGTATTGGAGCTGCACCACCTGTTCGTCGGGATCGCCCAGGGAGAGCACATTGGGGTAGTCCGCCACAAAATAGAACTGCTGCCCCTCCGATTGCAGCTCCGCCAGCTTCAGCACCGCCGAATAGATGCGGAACACCTGATACCAGGTGGAGCGGCCGATGATCCCGTCGGGCGTCAGGGAAAAGATTTGCTGGAACGCCTTGACCGTGGCCTCCGTCTGGGGACCGAAGATGCCGTCCACAGGCGTGATCTTGGGAATGGCCGGGTAGTTTTGGGAGATCCGGTTCAGGGCCACCTGCATGACCGTCACATCGGGCCCGGTGCTGCCCAGACGCAGGGGCGCCCCGGGGTAGGATTCCGTGATGCCCTGGACCGGCGCGTCGGTCACCAGCTCGATGTCGTCTCCGTAATAGTAGCGGAGAATTTCCACGGAGTTGTAGCCCTGCTGGGCCAGGTTTTCCGAGCCCCACTGGCTCAGGCCGTCGCAGGTCACGGTGGTGCCGTTGCAGAATTTGGCGGCCAGCGGCTCCACAAAGCCCTGCCGCCGGATGTAGCTGTTGAACTGGTCGTCCACCAATTGGGAGATGTTTTCAAAGTAGCTCCGCCCGTCCACAAAGGCCTGGTCGTAGGCCGTGGAGTTGGTGATGTCAAAGTCGTAGCCCCGGCTGCGGTAGTATTCCGTGTAGACCCGGTTCAGGGCGAAGGAGACAATGGCGAAGATATTGGCCCGCAGGGCGCTCTCGCTCCAGGTGGGGTAGATTTCACTGGAGGCCACGTTTTTTACATAGTCCGTAAAGGGCACGGTCACATTGGGCGCGGGGGCGTCTGGCGGCCCCAGATGGACCGTGATCTCCTCCGGCACGTAGGGAATCACACTGACTGGCATATTCGGCCTCCTTGGTCAGAGATTTTGGGAGGAACCGGGGAACAGCACCGACAGGTCCTGCTCGCCCGGCAGACTGGGCAGCGGAACCAGCTGCAGGGCCTGAATGGTCTCCACCCCCGGGAAAATCTGTACGCCCTCGGCCAGCACGCCGCCGTAGCCGGGATACTCAGCGCTGATGTTCACAACGGCGTAGGGCTTTTCCATCAGCCCCGGGGACAGGGACTCGGATGCATCCGGCGTTTCCACCGGCAGCGGCGCGGTCATGCCGCTGGAATTGGTCAGCCGCACGGCCAGCAGCTTCCGGCTGCCGTCGGGCTGAAGCTGCGTAAAGGTCACCGGCACGTTGGCCAGCGGCAAAAACGCGTCGGACGTATAGACGCGGGCGATGACGGTTCCTTGAGAAGCCAAAAAGAACCCCCTCCTTTTCACAGATACAGAAGTATATGCGAAAGGAGAGGGAAGATAGTACAGACCCTCGTGACCCCTGTAGGGGCGGCTATCAGCCGCCCGCATGGTGCACGAGGGTGCTGCGCTTATTTTATGGGTTTCACTAAAATTTCATAGGAATTCCGGCTGGTGACCGACTGCTCGATTTCCACCGTGTAGTCAATTCTGAGCCTGCCGCCCTGCTCGCTGAGATCCACATCAATCTTTCTCGCGCAGATTCCCACCAGCAGGCTTCCGAAGCCCAGGTCGTAGAGGGATTCGTCCTTGACCCCTTCGGAGAAGACCATCCGGGACTGGATGGGGCCCTCCCGGCTCAGAATGACCCGCTGGGAATTGGGAATAAAGAAGGTGGTCACCACTCCCGGCGTGCCGGTCAGCTCCGTCTCCGTGTAGGAGATGGAGTATTTTCCGTTGCGGTCCAGCATGATTCCCCGGGTCATCAGCTCCACGGTCTCCGGCTTGTCCTTTTCATACTGCTGGGTTCCACGCAGGGTAATCAGTACCTCCTGCTTCATGGGCAGCTTTCCATGGCCAGCTCCAGCAGCTTGTCGATCAGCTCCGGGTAGGGGATGCCGCTGGCCTCAAAGAGCTTGGGATACATGGAGATGGACGTGAA
>CAMEIU010000156.1 GCA_945918815.1 uncultured Clostridia bacterium | reverse complement strand
TTCGCAGTCCTGTACATGCTGGTCAGCGACCTGGTGTCCAGCCGCTTGCAGAAAAAGCGGCGGACCACCGACACGGCGGCCTATTATGCCATCAAGCATGTGGAGGACCTGCCTGCGGCGGAGCCGGAGGAACCTGATTCTAAGGAGTCATTATGAGTCAATTTTTCGAATCCCTTTCCGCCCTGGCCCAATCGGCGGGCCTGGCGGATCTGACCGGCGCGGCGCTCCGGTATCTGTTCCCGCTGCTGGCCCTTTTGATCCTGGGCCGCTGCGCCCGGTCCCTGCTCCTGTTTCAGAAGGAGCCGGAGGTCTGGGCCTGGCTGTCCGGGCCGGGGGGCGCACGCCTGGCGGTGACCCACTGGGAGACCCTGCTGGGCCGCGCCAAAACCTGCGACGTGGTGCTGGACTATCCAACCATTTCCCGGACCCACGCGGTTCTCACCCGCTATGACGACGGTAGCTGGACCATCTCCGATGTGGGTTCCAAGGGCGGCATTCAGGTCAACGGCGAGAGTACCTCCATGGCCGCTGTGGACTTTGGCGACCGCATCGCCCTGGGCGGCGTGGAATTCCAACTGGTGCCCATCACCAAGGAACAGGAGGTCATCCAGGCCTCCGTCCGCACCCGGGCCGGAGATGAAATCCGCCCCGGCGTCACGCTGTTCTTCCTGACAGTTTTTCAAATCCTGACGGCCTTTCAATTGATGCTCCGGGCGGAGGAACCGCTGCCCATCGGCTCGGCGTTTCTCATTCTGACCGGCATCCAGTGGGCCTTTTTTCTGTTCATGCGCATTCTGCGCCGGACCGGCTTTGAGGTGGAGAGCATCGCCTTTTTCCTGACCACTCTGGATCTGGCAGTCATCGCCTCCGACGATCCTTCGGAGCTTCGCAAGCAGCTGGTCTGTATCGCGGCAGGCCTGATGGTGTTCCTGATCATCTGCTGGGCCCTGCGGGACCTGGAGCGGGCCAAGAAGCTCCGCTATGTGGCCGCCGCAGGGGGCCTGGCCCTGCTGGCTATCAACCTGCTGTTCGGCGTGGAGCAGTACGGCGCGCGGAACTGGATCTACATCGGCGGCATCTCCTTCCAGCCGTCGGAGCTGGTGAAGCTGTGCTTCATCTTCGTCGGCGCGTCCACCCTCCAGCGGATCATGACCAAGCGGAACATGTTCCTGTTTATCGCCTATTCGGCTCTGATCTGCGGCTGTCTGGTGCTCATGAGCGACTTCGGGACGGCTTTGATTTTCTTCGTGGCCTTCCTGGTCATCGCCTATATGCGCTCCGGCAGCTTCGCCACCATCGCCCTGATTGTCACCGCCACCGGATTCGGCGGCGTTCTGGCCCTGCGGTTCAAGCCCTATATTTTAAACCGCTTCTCCGCCTGGGGCCATGTGTGGGAGAATGCCCTGACCACCGGCTACCAGCAGACCCGGGCCATGATGTGCATCGCCTCCGGCGGTCTGTTCGGCCTGGGCATCGGGGAGGGCTGGCTCAAATATGTGGCCGCCTCCGACACGGACCTGGTCTTCGCCTTTGTGTCTGAGGAATGGGGCCTCATTATGGCCATTCTCATGGTCCTGGCGGTGGTGTGTCTCGCGGCCTTTGTGGCCCGGTCCGCCTCCGTGGGCCGCAGCAGCTTCTATACCATCAGCGCCTGCGCCGCCGCGGCCATCCTGCTGATTCAGACCATGCTCAACGTCTTCGGCACCGTGGACCTGCTGCCTCTGACCGGCGTGACCTTCCCCTTTGTCTCCAACGGCGGCTCCAGCATGATCGCCTGCTGGGGGCTTCTGGCCTTCATCAAGGGCGCTGACACCCGGCAGAACGCCAGCGTGGCCGTGAAGCTGCCGCCCAGAAAGGAGATGGAGGAGCGATGAAGCGAATTTCCCACCGTATGGTGTTCCTGATCGTCCTGGTGGCCGCGCTGCTGCTGGGCATTCTGGCCTTCACCGTCCACTATTTCTTCCGGTCCGACGACTGGGTGGTGTTCTCCGGAAGCCCCCACGTCTACACGGGCAACAACCTGTCCTCCGGCCGCGTCACCGACCGGAGCGGGACCCTGCTGCTGGACAGCACCGACGGCCGGTCCTATTCCGAGGACGCCGCCCTCCGGTCCGCCACCATGCATCTGCTGGGTGACCGCTTCGGCTACATCTCTTCTCCGGTCCTCAACGAGTATGCCGACGAGCTGGTGGGCTTCAGCAAGGTCAACGGCCTCTACAGCCTGACGGACGCCTCCAACACGGCGGTCCTAACCATCTCTGCCCAGGTCCAGAAAACGGCCCAGGCGGCCCTTGCAGGGCGCAAGGGAACCATCGGTGTGTACAATTACAAGACCGGCGAGATTCTCTGCGCCGTCACGTCGCCCACCTATGATCCGGACAATATGCCCGACGTGGAGAACGACGCCACCGGGGCCTATGACGGCGTGTATCTCAACCGCTTTTTCCAGACCTCCTACGTACCCGGCTCCATCTTCAAGCTGGTGACCTCCATCGCGGCCCTGGAAAATATCCCGGACATCACCCAGCGGACCTTCACATGCAGCGGAACCTGGGAGATTGGCGGCGACACCATCATCTGCAACGGCGTCCACGGCACCCTGACTTTTCAGGAGGCTCTGGCCCACTCCTGCAACGTGGCCTTCGGCCAGCTGGCCGTGGAGCTGGGGCCGGAGACCATGACGGCCTACGCCGAACAGCTGGGCGTTACGGAGAGCCTGAAATTTGACGGCGTCACCACCGCCGCGGGTTCCTTCGATCTGGAGGGCGCGGCGGACAGCGAAATCGCCTGGTCCGGCATCGGCCAGTATACGGACCTGGTCAATCCCTGCCAGTATATGGTCCTCATGGGGGCCATTGCCAATGGCGGCCAGGCGGCGATTCCGCACCTGATGGCCCGGGTGGAGGGCGGCCTGACGGACCGTTACACCGCCAGGACGGCCTATACGGAGACTCTGATGGACGCTGCGGCAGCCAGCCAATTGGCCGATATGATGCGCTACAACGTGGTAAACATGTACGGTGCGGGCCAGTTCCCGGATCTCAAGGTCTGCGCCAAATCCGGCACGGCGGAGCTGGGCCCCGGCACCACGCCCAACGCCACCTTTGCCGGCTTCATCCAGGATGAGAATTATCCTCTGGCCTTTATTGTCATCGTGGAAAACGGCGGCTCCGGCAGCGCCACCTGCGCCCCCATCGCCGGACAGGTCCTGAACGCCTGCGTCGCCGCCATGCAGAATGAAGGATGAAAACGACCTTGTGCTTCTGCAGTAGGGGCGGCCCCATGTGGCCGCCCCCATGGCAGATGCGCGAGGGTACGGCGCAATCTTAGAAATTCAGAAGAAAAACTTTTCGCCAGGACTTGACAAACGGCCGATTATCATGTAATATAATCAAGCTGTTTGAAGACAGCGGCCTCATGGAGTGGTATCGAAGAGGTCATAACGAGCACGACTGGAAATCGTGTTGCCGTGATGAGCGGCACGCGGGTTCGAATCCCGCCCACTCCGCCAAGTAAAGATAAAATCCGCAAGGTTAAAAACTTGCGGATTTTTCTTTTTTTGATTTAGAATTGAAGACTTTAAGCTAAATTATTCTAAATATCCCGCTTTTGCAATCTTATGTTTTTGAAGATTTGGCATCAAATTTGAAGATAAAAACGGCAATCTGAAAGCGAGAATGGCAATGAAAATGGCAATGGAAAACCACCGGAATTTTGAACTTTCCGGTGGCTTTTGCTTTACCGCTCCCACTTGCTTTTTTCTATGTCCTTCACCGAGATGATTCCGGGGTGGCTCTTTTGGTAGGCTTCAAAGTCTTTGATTGCCTGGCGGCGGTCGGCGCTGGAGTATTTGTGGTTTTCCAGGGGTTCGGGCTCGATTCCGGCGGCGTCGTAGACCTTTAGGAGCTTGAGATAGTAGAACACCTTGTTCTCGCAGTACCGCTTTTCCCGGATCAGCTGTATTTCATGGTGCCAGGGGGCAGCGGCCAATTCCTGGGCGCGGTCATAGAGCATTTGCATGCTCGCGCATTGGCTGGGGTGTTTTTTGCGGCTTCCCACGACGCCCAGAAGGACGTTTCGGCCGGTTGCCGTCCGGCTCTCGTCAGGTGGGTTAATGCCTGCTGTCAAAGCCTTTGAGGTTGGGGCAGAGGCCTAAGCCACCATCGATGATGGGGACGCGGCGGAGCGCTTCACGGTGGGGGCATCCTTCGCGTCTGCACCGCGAACAATCGCAGGCAAGATATTCCGCATAGGACATTTTCCTTCCGGTGTTCTCAAATCTCTCTTTGGTCATCATGTCGTTGTTCCATTCCGGCCTGTGGCCTGTCGTGTGGTTGTTCGGTGTTTGTGGCTTAATCATAAAATGAGTTAACTCGTATTTCGAGATGGAATACTGCACAAATATGTGGGTTGGATTTTATTAAAGATTGTGAGTACACTCATGCTTTCTTCATGCTATAATATTCGCGGAGGTGTATGCCTTGAGTACAGAAGCAGAAAAGCGAGCAGTTTTGAAATACCAGAAAAAGCGGGATGCTATTATGTTGCGTCCGGCAAAGGAAGAAGGGGAAATAATTCGAACTGCTGCGGCCAACGCCGGACAGAGTGTACAGGCGTATATCTTGGAGGCTGTCCGTGATCGTATGGAGAAAGAAGGGGTAAAAACCGATGGACAATGAAATCATGGAGCGGTTCGACGCACTGGAAAAAAGAATGGACCGGATGCAGGACGAGTTGTTGCAAGATACAATGCATAATGTACAAGTGATCCTGGAGAATACCGTAAATAAGCAGCTGCAATTGCTGATCGAAGGACAACAGACCCTGTTACAGACGATGGCACCGAAGTCCAGACTAGAAGCGCTGGAGGAAGAAGTTATTCTTTTGAAAGAAGTTCTCCGGGCACATTCTCGGGAAATTGCAGAATTGAAGAAAGCACAGTAACAGGTAAATATATGTTCATCGGGTCTGTCCCAAATTCTGTGTAAACACCGCGAAGCGGTGCAAAATAGAGCCA
>CAMEIU010000155.1 GCA_945918815.1 uncultured Clostridia bacterium | reverse complement strand
TTCTCAGGGGCTTTGCAGGCGAGTTTTTCTACGCCGACGTGCCCCCCTGCCGGATCTCCGGCGTCATTTACACCCTTGTCTGCCTGGCCGTCTTCTGGCTGGCCCGGCAGTATGACCTCCCCGCCCTGCTGGGGAGCCTGTTTGTGAGGTGAAGGCCATGATTGAATTTCAGAACGTCTCCTTCTCCTATGAGAGCGGCCAGCCTGTGGTGGAGAATCTGACCTTTTCCATCGGGAAAGGCGAGTCCGTGGGCCTGATTGGCGCCAACGGCGCGGGAAAGTCCACCATGATGAAGCTGCTTCTGGGCCTGTTAACCGGTGAGGGACAGATTACTGTGGACGGCCTGTCCATGAACAAACAGAATCTGCCCGCCATCCGCCGGAAGGTCGGCTTTGTCCTCCAGGATTCGGACAACCAGATGTTCATGCCCACAGTCTATGAGGACATGATCTTCGGCCCCAGGAACTACGGGCTCAGTAAAGAGGAAACGGACCGGCGGGTGGACAAGGTCCTGGGACGTCTGGGCCTTCAGGATCTGAAGCACCGCTACAACCACAAGATCTCTGGCGGTGAGAAGCGCATGGCGGCCATCGCCACCATTCTCGCCATGGAGCCGGAGACCATCCTCATGGACGAGCCCTCCACGGCCCTGGACCCGGTGAACCGCCGGACCGTGATCAATACCATCCGCAACCTGCCCCAGACCAAGCTCATTGCCTCCCATGACCTGGACATGATCCTGGACACCTGCCAACGGGTGATTCTCCTGTCCCACGGCAAAATCGTGGCCGACGGCAAGGCGGAGGACATTTTACAGGACAAGGCCCTTCTGGAAGCCAACCGCATGGAGCTGCCCTTTTGCTTACAGGGCTGGCGCCGGTGATATTTTGCAGCGCACCCTCGCGCCCTCTCTGACGGGGCACGAGGGCGCCTGCGCAAAAAGAGACCCGCTGCACGTTTCTGCGGGTATCCGTAAAACAGTTAATCCGACCTATGGTTTGATCATAGGTCGGATTTTTATCACGGGTTTCGATTTCGGAAAGGCTCCCTTGTGTAAAGGGAGCTGTCAGCCGTCAGGCTGACTGAGGGATTGCTTGCAAGCAGCATCGATATACTCACAAACGCCATAGAAGTTTCTGCTGACTTCGTTGTTCGGAATACGTAAAACTCTCAGACCATAGCCTTCCAGAAAAGCGGTACGCTCGGCATCCTTATCCGTACTCTCATCCTCATAGTGCAGCGAACCATCCAGTTCGATGACCAGTTTGGCTTCTGCGCTATAAAAGTCAGCTATATATTTTCCTAAGACTTTTTGACGAGAAAAATGAACTGGATACGAGCGCAAGAAATCATACCATAGATGCCGCTCTTCTTTTGTCATTTCTTTTCGCAGGTGCTTTGCAAAAGGAACCAGTTGCTTATTGTGCTTATACCGCATCACAATCCCTCCGTCACGGCTTCGCCGTGCCACCTCCCTTTACACAAGGGAGGCTTTGGTGCGGCGCAAAATCGCACACCGCACGATACGCCGAAAGTGTATAGAAGTGCGCCCTTAAATCAAGTCGTTAAACTGGAAGTTATCGCACAATCCGATAATACTTAAAGCCGTTCTCTTCTTTTATATATTGAAAGCCGACTTTTTCAAGCACATGCTGACTTCGCGTGTTCTTTATAACGGTGTCAGCGTTAACCGCAACCATTCCCAAAACATCAAAGGCGTACTGTAAGGCTAACTGTTCCGCGCAGGTTCCATATCCGTGTCCTTTTACAGCATCATTTTGTAGATGAATACTTAAAACACACTCTTTGCTTTCATAATCAATCTGTTTCAGTTGAAGTTCTCCAATTGGCTTACCATCTTTCATAATGGCAAATAGAACACGGGATGGAGTTTGCTTGGCATCAAAATATCTGTTTACAGCTTCTTCGCTATACCGATAAGGTGCAAACAAATTCATATCCATATATATGGCGGGGTCATTTTCCCAGTCCTGATATAATATATGGCAAAGTTCTCTGGTCATCATACAAAGAGATATTTCATTCATATAAGCCTCCGCTAAATTCCGATTTGTTGCTCTGTATACATCTTATCATAAGCACCCTGTAAATACAACGATCGGCACAGCGAAACCAATCGCTGTGCCGAATAACTGTTTTACAAGCACCCGCCATTGGCAGCGGGCCTCTTTTTATTAGATCATGCTGGCTTCCCAGCAGTCGGGGGCTTCGATGCCCATCATCTTCACGATGGTGGGGGCCACGTTGGCCAGGCCGTAGTGGCCTTCCTTGATCTCGTACTGGGTGTCCGGATCCCAGATGATGAAGGGAACCGGATTCAGGGAGTGGGCGGTGCGGACGGAGGTCTTGCCCTTCTTGGTCTCGGTCATCTGGTCGGCGTTGCCGTGGTCGGCGGTGACGCAGACGGTGTAGCCGTACTTCCGGGCAGCCTCGATGATGCGGCCCACGCCGGCATCCACATATTCCATAGCAGTCACAACTGCTTCCATGACGCCGGTGTGGCCGACCATGTCGCCGTTGGGGAAGTTGCAGCGCAGGAAGTCGAACTTGTGGGAGGCCATTTCCTCCACCATCCGGTCGGTGATCTCCACGGCCTTCATGGCAGGCTTCTGGTCGAAGGGCACCACGTCGGAGGGAATCTCCTCATAGACTTCCAAATTTTCGTCCACCTTGCCGGAGCGGTTGCCATTCCAGAAATAGGTCACATGGCCGTACTTCTGGGTCTCGGACAAGGCATATTCCCGGACGCCGTGGGCACACAGGACCTCGGTCAGGGTGTTTTTGATGACCGGCGGCTCCACCAGGTAGTTCTCGGGAATCTTCAAATCGCCGTCATACTGGAGCATACCGGCAAAGAGGACGCCGGTATAGTCGCCCCGGTCAAACTTGTCGAAGTCCCTACGGTCGAAGGCCAGGGAGATTTCCTGGGCGCGGTCACCGCGGAAGTTGAACAAAATCACGCTGTCGCCGTTGGCAATTTTGGCAACCGGCTCGCCGTCCCGGGCGATGACGAAGGCGGGCAGATCCTGGTCGATGCAGCCCAGCTCCTGGCGGTAGGTCTCGATGGCGGTCTTGGCGTCTGAGAACTGACGGCCGATGCCCTGGACATGGGTCCGCCAGCCGGCTTCCACCATGGGCCAGTTGGCCTCATAGCGGTCCATGGTAATGGCCATACGGCCGCCGCCGGAGGCGATTTTGTATTCATGCTCGCTGTCAGAAAGCCCCGCCAGCACGGTCTCCAGCTGGGCCACATACTCCAAGGCGGAGGTGGCGGGCACGTCACGGCCGTCCAGCAGGATGTGGCAGTAGGCCTTCTGCACGCCGTCGGCCTTGGCATGGCGCAGCAGGGCGATCAGGTGGCTGATGTTGGAATGGACGTTGCCGTCAGACAGCAGGCCCAGGAAGTGCATGGCCTTGCCGTTCTTGACGCAGTTCTCGGACAGGCTGACCCAGGCCTTGGACCGGAACAGGGAGCCGTTCTCGATGCTCTCCCCCACCAGCTTCGCGCCCTGGGAATAGACCTGGCCGCAGCCGAGGGCGTTGTGGCCCACCTCAGAGTTGCCCATATCGTCGTCGCTGGGCAGGCCGACGGCGGTGCCGTGGGCTTTCAGCCAGGTGTAGGGGCAGGTGGCGAACAGCTTATCGAGGTTCGGGGTGTTGGCAACCTTGACCGCGTCGCCGGAGCCGCCGTCGCCCTTGCCCACGCCGTCCATGATCACTAAGACAATCGGTTTTTTCATTTGAATTCATCCTCCAAATACTTTGCAGCATAATTGATGTACACGGGACACATCTGCTTTTTGGTCTTGCCCGCCGGGGCAATCAATTCCTTGCAGACGACGGAGCCATACTGCTCCTTGAATGCCTTGAGAAACTGGGCTGATTTGTTGCACTGGCGGTTGTTTCCATCGCCATATTGCAGGCCCAAGGCCATGAGCGCGCCGGTGACCGCGCCGCAGACCTCGCCGGACCGCATGCCTGCACCGAAAAACGCGGCCAGATGATAGGCCGTATCCGGGTCCAGGTCAAACCGGTCGCAGCAGCAGCCCAGCACCGCCTGACAGCAGTTGCAGCCGCTCTCGTGGAGCTGCGTCGCCTTTTCCATGTAATCCATGGGATCGATCCTTTCGTTTTCAATATCCAATTTATTCTACACTATTTTTTTCCGCTAGACAATGGTGATTTTATATTTTCTCATCCACCATTCGATCTGCAGGAAGTAGGCGATGGTCTGGGGCGTGGTCATGAGCTGGCCGTACCAGGGCAGGCTGCGGTTTTCACCGGTCAGGGCCAGGAGCCGGGCCGGGTCGAACAGCTCCCGTAAGGGGCAGTCCGGCTCCTCCAGACGCTCCCGCAGCAGCCGGGAGACCCGCTGCATGTAGTCCGGGTTCCAGGTTTTGGGATAGGGGCTCTTCTTCCGCTCCACGATCTCCCGCGGCAGGAAGTCCTTCATGGCATGGCGCAGGAGGCCCTTTTCCCTGCCCTTGTAGTCCTTGTAGCTCCAGGGCAGCGTGTAGAGATACTCCACAATCCGCTTGTCGCAGAAGGGCACCCGGACCTCCAGGCCCCAGTACATGCTCATGCGGTCCTTCCGGTCCAGGAGCGTCTGCATGAACCATTTGAGATTGAGCACCATCATTTCCTTCATGCGTTTCTCCACAGGCGGCTGCCCCGGCAGGCAGTCCACGGTTTTCAAGGTGTCCGTATAGCGGCGGTGGACATATTCCCGCGGTGTCTCTCTTGTGAGATATTCCGGCCGCAGGAACGAGGCGCGGTAGTCCGTGGTCTGGGCCCAGGGGAAGCCGGCAGTCTCCCGGATCGACCGGTCCCGGTACCAGGGATAGCCGCCGAAGATTTCGTCTGCGCACTCCCCTGACAGGATGACCGTGTGGCTCTTCTTGATCTCCTTGAACAGCAGCAGCATGGAGGCGTCCACGTCCGCCATGCCGGGCAGATCCCGGGCATCCGTCGCCAGGAACAGGGCGTCCACCAGCTCCGGCGTCTCCAGGACCACCCGGGTGTGGTTGGAATGTAAG
>CAMEIU010000154.1 GCA_945918815.1 uncultured Clostridia bacterium | reverse complement strand
TCAAAAGCTGGCCCAGGTCCGGGGTGGCGTCCAGAAGGCCGCCGTTGCACAATCCTAAGTAGTCACCCTCGTGGATGTCCCGGCCGTCAAAGTCGGAGTTCCGGGCGGCGTAGGTGACCTGCATGGTGGTGACGCCGGAGAGGGCCTCGGTCATGGCTTCGGTGTTGGCGTCCTCGTCCTGCTCGGCGTCGAAGTTCAGCATGGCGGTGATGCCCTGGGGCACGGTCTTGCTGGGAATGACGATGACCTTCTTCTCCGTCAGGGGCACGGTCTGCTCTGCGGCCATAATGATGTTCTTGTTGTTGGGCAGCACATAGACGATCTCCGCCGGGGTCCGGTTGATCTGCTTGAGAATGTCCTCGGTGGAGGGATTCATGGTCTGTCCGCCTTCGATGATGCCGTCCACGCCCAGGTCCCGGAACACGGAGGCCAGGCCGGAACCGGCACAGACGGAAACCACGCCGTATTTCTTTTCCGGAGCCGCCACGGCGGGCGCGGCCTCGGCGGCCTCGTCCATATCCAGATCGTCGGTGCTCTGGGGCTTCCGGCCTGCGGCCATGTCCTCATACTGGGTCCGCATGTTCTCGATCTTCGCCAGCTCCAGGGTGCCGTACTTCTGGGCCTCGGTCAACGCCGCGCCGGGAATGTCGGTGTGGACGTGGACCTTGAAGGCGTCATCGTCCTCGCCAATGACCAGGCTGTCGCCGATGGAGCCCAGGTACGCCCGGAAGGGCTCGATGGACTGGTTGGAGGTCTTCCGCACGATGAACACCGTGTCAAAGGTGAAGGTGATGTCCTCGTCGCTGAGAGCGGCGAAATCCGCGCCCTCCTTGGCTTCGCCGGAAGTGGGCGCCTCCACGTCCTGGCCCCGCAGGCTTGACAGCATGCCCTCGAGAATGACGATGAAGCCCATGCCGCCTGCGTCCACCACCCCGGCCTTTTTCAAGACGGGATTCTGGTTGATGGTGTCGGCCAACGCCAGCTTGGCCGCGTCGATGGCGCAGACCAGGGTGGCCTCCAGGTTGGGATTCTCGGCGGCAAACTCCGCCGCGGCGGCGCCGGCCAGCCGGGAGACCGTCAGAATGGTGCCCTCAGCGGGCTTCATAACGGCCTTATAGGCGGCTTCCACGCCAGTGTTCAAAGCGTCGGCAAAGGCTGCGCCGTCGGCGGTCTGCGCGCCCTTCAGGGCTTTGGAGAAGCCACGGAACAGCAGGGAGAGAATGACGCCGGAGTTGCCCCGGGCCCCCCGCAGCATGGCGGAGGCGGTGATGTCGGCGGCCTTGGTCAGGGTCGGGTCGGCGGCCCTCCGAAGGTCGGCGGCGGCGGCCCCCATGGTCATGCTCATATTGGTGCCCGTGTCGCCGTCGGGGACCGGGAAGACGTTGAGCTCGTTGATTTTCTGCTTATGGATTTCAATGGATGCGGCGGCGGAGAGAATCAGCTTCCGGTACGCCGCGCCGTCAATGGTTGATTTCACAGTTGTTGCACCTCCATGTGTAATCGCACACTAGTCCACAGTGATGGAATCCACATAGACGTTCACAGCCTTGACAGGCGTACCGGTGGATTTTGTGACATTGTATTTTACTTCACTGATGATGGACTCGCCGATGGCGGCGATGTTGACGCCCCGGTCCACCATGATATGCAGGTCGATGATGATGGAGCCATCCTCGCAGAAGGCGACCTTGACACCCTTGCTCATGGCCTCCCGGCGGAGCAGGTGCACCAGACCGTCGGTCATGGAGCGCACAGCCATGCCCTTGACGCCGAAGCAGTTGGTGGCGGCGTGACCGGCGATGTTGGTATACACGGCGCTGTCCACTGCCACAAGACCCCGGTCCGTGGATAGACGAATCATATGGGAACCTCCTTATTCCAGGCGATTGATCGGATTGATGATGCTGCTAGCCAATCTATTGTATCCTATTTTCAGGAAAAGCACAAGTGTTTTATTGCAGATATACGGGGCGGGATCGAAAGAACTCTGTAAGGGGCACATAGATGCGTCCCGCCGCAGCAGCAAAGGTTTTCAGAGAAAATCAAAAAAACACTTGCAAAATCGGCGAAGATATGGTATCATACCCAGGCGTGATGAAATGTAAGGGTATTTTGCCCTTTTACCAAACAAGAAAGAGGTGAACAACATGAAGGAAGGCATTCATCCCAAGTACGGGCAGACAACCATTCGTTGTGCGTGCGGCGAAGTGATCGAGACCGGTTCCACCAAGAAGGATATCCGCGTCGAAATCTGCTCCAAGTGTCACCCTTTCTATACCGGCAAACAGAAGCTGGTTGACACTGGTGGACGTGTGGACCGTTTCAACAAGAAATACGGCCTGAAGTAATCGCCTGCGCCCGCACCGAATTGGTGCGGGCGTTTTTCATCTTTTTTGGGAAATTTGGAGAATTTATGGAAGATTTGCACCATCCTGTCATAGAAAAAGCCATTCTCTGCGGCCTCAGCGCCGGCGTGTTTTCCCAGGAGGAAAACGCCACCGAGGCCACCCTGGACGAGCTGGAGGCCCTTCTGGAGACCGCCGGCGGCCAGTGTGCGGCAAAGGTTTTGCAGAACCGTCCGGCCCCCGATCCCCACAGCTTTTTGGGCGAGGGCAAGGTCCAGGAGATCCGGGAACTGCTGGAGGCCACGGAGGCCAATCTGGTGATTTTTGATAACGAGCTTTCGCCGTCCCAGAACCGGGCGTTGGAGAAGATGACCGGCGTTCCGGTCATGGACCGCAGCGCACTGATTCTCGATATCTTCGCCCAGCGGGCCAAGACGAGAGAGGGCCGCCTGCAGGTGGAGCTGGCCCAGTACCAGTATCTGCTGCCGAGATTGACCGGCATGTGGACCCATCTGGAGCGGCAGGAGGGCAGCATCGGCACCCGCGGCCCCGGTGAAACCCAGCTGGAAACCGACCGCCGCCTGATTCGCCGCCGTATCACAAGACTGGAAGAGGAGCTGCTGGAGGTCCGGCGGGTCCGGGCCGTCCAGCGGGAGCGGCGCATCAAGAATTCCGTTCCCGTGGTGGCCCTGGTGGGCTACACCAACGCGGGCAAATCCACCCTTTTAAACCGCTTCACCGGCGCGGGGATCCCGGCCAACAACCGGCTTTTCGACACCCTGGACACCACCACCAGGCAGCTCTCCGTGTCCGATACCCTGGACGTGCTGCTGTCCGATACCGTCGGCTTTATCGCCAAGCTGCCCCACCACCTGGTGGAGGCCTTCAAGGCGACTTTGGAGGAATTGGAGTACGCGGACCTGTTGATCCACGTCATCGATTCCGCCGACCCGGAGCGGGAGGCCCACATTGCCGTGGTGGACAAGCTCATCGCCCAGCTGGCCAAGCCCGGCATCCCGGTCATCGAGTGCTACAACAAGGCCGACCTGGTGGAGGAGGACGACATCCCCAGAGGCGAAAACCGAATTGCCGTCTCCGCCAGGGACGGCAGCGGCCTGGAGGACCTTCTGAAGCTGGTGGAGCAGAACCTGGAGCGCGGCCTGCACCACGCGGTGTTCCTGCTGCCCTATACCATGGGCGGCATGGTGGAGACCCTCCACGACCAAGCCCGGGTTTTGAACACCGAATACACCCCCGAAGGCATCCAGGTAGAAGCCATCTGCGACGAAGCCATTTACGGTAAATTGAGACAATATGTAAAATGATAGAGAATACGCGCACCAAAGCCTTCCCCTTGAGGGGAAGGTGGCCCGGCGAAGCCGGGGCGGATGAGGTGGAAAAGGGTTGCAAATTCGCCGGAACTTCTTGCAAATCATGCCATTTTTCCGCACGCCTCATCAGCCTCCCTTCGCTCGACAGCTTCTCCTCAAGGAGAAGCCTTGGCGCTGCCCAGAGATAGAGATTAGGAGCATTTATGGACGAATACCTGATTCCCACCCGGGATTCCGAGGCGGAGTTTGTGGAGAAAAAATCCCGGTTTATCGGCCGGGTGTGGCATACGGAGACCGAGGCGGAGGCGTTGGCCTGCGTCAAAAAAATGCGGGAGCAGCACTGGGACGCCACCCACAACGTCTATGCCTACATCATCAAGGACGGCCCCACCCGGTTTTCCGACGATGGGGAGCCCGGCGGCACGGCGGGCATGCCGACGTTGCAGGTCCTGCAGCGGGAGAATCTCTTCAACGTCTGCTGCGTGGTGACCCGGTATTTCGGCGGCATTCTCCTGGGGGCCGGGGGCCTGGTCCGGGCCTACGCCAAGGGGGCCAAGCTGGCGGTGGACGCCGCGGGCAAGTCCGTGAAGCGGGTCTGGGACGTGATCTATCTGCCGGTGCCCTACAGCTGGTATGAGCGGGTCAAATTGGAGGTGGCGGCCTTCGGCGGCATCATCCGGGAGACCCAGTTCGGCGCCGATGTGGAGCTGGAAGTCCTGACGCCCCAGGGCCAGACCCAGGATTTCCTGGCCAGAATCCTGGACCTGTCCGCCGGGACTCTGGAGGGCCTGATCGCGGGCCAGGAGTACCGGGCCTTTCCCGTGGAACTGTGAGATTTCGAAAAAATTTCGCAAATTCGAAAATCTTTTGACATATTTTTTTCGTATATATAAGTAGAGGAAATCTGACGAGGTGATTCCATGACCGTCCGTGAACGTTTGGAGCAGCTGGAATACCAGACCCTGGCACCGGAGGCCCAGAAGGCCGCCGAAACCCGGGGCCGCGCCTATGCCGAGGAGGAGAGCGAGGTTCGCACCTGCTATCAGCGGGACACGGACCGCATCATCCACAGCAAATCCTTCCGACGCCTCATGCACAAGACCCAGGTCTTTTTGCAGCCGGAAGGGGACCACTACCGCACCCGCATGACCCATACCCTGGAGGTCAGCCGCATCGCCAGGACCATCACCCGGGCCCTGCGGCTCAACGAAGACCTGGCTGAGGCCGCGGCCCTGGGCCACGATTTGGGCCACACGCCCTTCGGCCACGCCGGAGAGGTGGCCCTCAGCGAAGTCATGGGCGTGCCCTTCCGCCACAACGAGCAGTCCCTCCGGGTGGTGGACAAGCTGGAAAAGGACGGCCAGGGCCTGAATCTGACCTACGAGGTCCGCATAACCATCCTG
>CAMEIU010000153.1 GCA_945918815.1 uncultured Clostridia bacterium | reverse complement strand
TAAACTTGTAACTCTGTCGCATTTTTCACGGTCTCACATCATTGACAAACGAACACTTGGATGGACTGAAAATTTCCTGCTGATACCAAATTGACATAAAATTGTCGCGGAAATGTTGTTGCATCTGCCCTGCCGGTTGGACTATACTATATCTGTACCAAATTTCCTTGGATAGGAGGGATTTTTATCAGCGCACATGAGAAAAAATCCAAAAAACTGCTGTTATTCGCGGGGGCGGGCGTGGCCGCTCTGGCGTTGCTGGTATTTCTGGCCCTGCTGATCTGGGGGGCTGTGCTGAAAAACGGCGATACGGTGTTTCCCAATGTCTGCGTGTCCGGCGTCAACATCGGCGGCATGGAGCGGGAAGAGGCGGGGGAGGCCCTGGAAAACGTCCTGGCCACCACCCATTCCGCCCGGACCCTCACGGTGCAGCTGCCGGACCGGAAGCTGGTCTTTGACCCGGAGATGGCCAATTCGCCCCTGGACACCGAAGCCATGGTGGACGCAGCCATGGCCTATGGCCGGGACGGCGGCCCCCTGACGGTGCTGCGGACCTATGTGCAGTGCAAGAACACCGCCTACATTCTGGACCTGGGGGACTTCCTCCAGGTGGACACCGAGTACATCCGGGAGCTGATCGACAAGACCGCGGCGTACGTCCAGCGGGAGATGGTCCAGTCGAAGATCACCATGGATGAGGAAAACGCCGTCATCACCATCCAGCTGGGCTACACCGGCCGCAGTCTGGACGCCGACGCCCTCTATGAAACGGTCCTGGCCGCCTACAACTCCGGCGACCTGTCGGACATCACCTTCTCCTACAACATGGTCCCCTACGACATCGTGGACCTGCAGTCCTATTACAGCGAGTATTGCTCCCCGCCCCGGGACGCCTACTATGACGAAGACAGCCGCAGCCTGGTGGAGGAGGTCGTGGGCTACGGCTTCGACCTGATGGCCGCCAACCAGCAGCTGGCCCTGGCGGAGGAGGGCTCCACCATTGAGATTCCCCTGGAGATCATGCACCCGGAGGTCACCCTGGCGGATTTGAAGAGCGCCTATTTCTCCGACGTGCTGGCTTCCTATGACAGTCCCTGCACCAACAACGCCAACCGGACCACCAACCTGCGCCTGGCCTGCGAGGCCATCGACGGCACGGTCCTCAATCCCGGCGAGGTCTTCTCCTTCAACGGCATCGTCGGCGAACGGACCGCCGAGAAGGGCTATAAGAACGGCATCATCTACACCGCCGAAGGGGCCAGCGAAGCGGAGCTGGGCGGCGGCGTGTGCCAGGTGGCGTCCACCATCTACTACTGCACCCTGCTGGCGGACCTGGAGATCGTGGAGCGGGCGCCCCACATGTATATCGTGACCTATGTGCCCGCAGGCTGCGACGCCACGGTCTACTGGGGAGCCCTGGACTTCAAGTTCAAGAACAGCAACTCCACCCCCATTATGATCAACGCTTCGGTGTCCGGCGGCTATGTCCACATCAGTCTGGTGGGCACCAACGAGCACGACTACACCGTGAAAATGACCAGCGAGCTCATGGCCACCATCCCCTATGAGGAAATCGAGACCGTGGATGAGACCAAGGAGCCGGGCTACCGGGAGGAAAAGGTCTCGCCCTACACCGGCTACACCTATTGGAGCTACAAGAACTACTACGACCTGGAAGGAAATTTCCTGAAAAAGGAAAAATGCGCCATCAGCGAATATGAAAAGCGGGACGCGGAATATATTGTAGGCCCCGAGGAGCCGGAGGAACCGGAAGAACCGGAAGTCCCGGAGGAAGGCGAAATCCCGGACCTGGGCGACCTGCTGGATGGCAGCCTGTTCCCGTAAAAAAAGAAAACGTACCCTCATGTCCCCCTGTAGGGGCGGCTAATAGCCGCCCGCATGGGGCACGAGGGTACTTGCTTTTTATATATTCTTCAGATGTGTTACATCCAGTTGGACGGCTTCGCCGCTTTCCAGATAGTCCAGCAATGCCTCCGGCTCTTCAAACATGGCGTAGAGCTGCCGGCATGCCGGCTTCATGAAGTTCTGCTCGATGGCGGTTTCCAGCATTACCTTCATGGGGTCGTAGTAGTGATTCAGGTTCAGAATGGCGATGGGCTTGTTGTGGCGGCCCAGCTGCCGCAGGGTCAGAATCTCAAAGAATTCCTCAAAGGTGCCGATGCCGCCGGGAGTCATGACGAAGGCATCGGCCCGTTCCTCCATGATGGCCTTTCGCTCCCGCATGGTGTCGGTGTAGACAAACTCCGTGCAGCGCTGGTACAGAATGCCGTCCACATTGAAAAACCGGGGGGCCACGCCGGTGATGGTTCCGCCGCCGTCAGTCATGCCCCGGGCCGCCGCGCCCATGAGACCTTGTGCCCCGCCGCCGAAAACCAGCCCGTGGCCCCGCCGCGCCATGGACCGGCCCAAAGCCTCCACAGCCCGGATGTAGCCTTCGTCAATGGTATTGCTGGATGCACCGTAAACACAAATCTGCATGGGGATTCCTCCTGATTGATAAATACGCGTTTGCATCTGATCCCGTAGGGGCGACCGCAAGGGTCGCCCCTACGGTGCTGTTTCACCGGACCAGGCCGTGGGTGGCTCCGTGGGCAGGCCCTCCCGGAGCCGTTTTTCAAACCAGACGATGCCATACCACTGGCCGAATTTGAAGCCGCAGTTTTCCAGCCGGGCCGTTTCCCGGTAGCCCATGGCCCGGTGGAAGGCGCAGCTGCCTGCATTGTAGTCGGTGACAATGCCGTAGACCACAAAATAGCCCTGCCGCCGGAGCAGTCCCTCCAGCTTCTCATAGAGCTGCCGCCCGATGCCTTGGCCCAGGCAGTCCTGCCGGAGATAGATGGACAGGTCCGCGTCCCACTGGTAGGCGGCCCGGGAGAAGGCCCGGTCGCCGTAGGCGTAGCCCAGAATCTCCCCGTCCTTCTCCCAGACCAGCCAGGGAAATTGGGCGGAGATCCGTTCAAACCGGGCGGTGAACTCCGCCAGGGTGGGGACTTCATATTCAAAGGTGTAGGCCGTCTCCAACACGTAGGGACGGTAAATCTCCAGCATGGCGGGGACATCCCGCGGACCGACCGCGCGAATCATAGGTTTTCCTCCACAAACTTCCGCACCGCCGCCTGGTAGCGGGGCGGGTCTTTCAGGTAGCTGACGCCGTGGGTGGCTTCGGGGAATTCCACCAGGGTCTTGGGCCCGGCGGCCGCCGCGTAGGCTTCCTCGCTCATGAAGCTGGGCACGAAATGGTCGTCCAGACCGTGGATGAAGAGAATGGGCAGCTGGGTGTTCCGCACCGCCTCCATCGTGGACCACTGGTCCAGGCCGAAGCCCGCGAAGATTCGGGTGAACACGTTGAGGAACGCCGCCGTGGGCTTCACGGGCAGGTGGTAGCGGGTTTTCAGCAGATACCGGATGATGCCGCCGGGAGAGGTGAAGCCGCAGTCGGCCACGATGCCCCGGACGTTGGCCGGGAACTCCAGATCCGCGGCCATGAGCACCGTCGTCGCGCCCATGGACAGGCCGCCCAGGAAAATCGGGTGGTCCTCCCCCAGCATCATGGAGAGATAGGTGACCCAGCTCAGCACGTCGTACCGCTCCTTGACGCCGAAGGTGATGAAATGGCCCTGGGATTTCCCGTGGGACCTCTGGTCGCAGACCAGCAGGTTCAGGCCCAGGCTGTGATAGAAGGGCAGGGAGGAAGCCAGGTCGATGACCCAGGAGGACCGGTAGCCGTGGAACAGCACCAGGGTGCCCCGGGCGTTTTCACAGGGCACAAAGCGGCCGTAGAGCAGCTTGCCGTCATAGCTCATGACCTGCAAAGGCTTCACGTCCTGCTGCTCCATCCACCGGCAGCCCGGCAGAATAAAGTCGCTGTAGCAGCCCCAACGGCTGCGGGACAAGGTCTCCGGCGTGGACAGATCCGGCGTCTTCCGCCGCCAGAACGCAAAATATAAAAGCCCCAGCCCGGTCAAAAGACACAGAAGCAGAAGACCCAGGAGAATCCAGAGTGCGATCATAATCTCACATCCTTTTAGAATGGACAATGAAGGTGTCCGCTTCACGGACGGATTTGAATGGAAAGCCGCCCTCTCGTGCCCCCTTTCAGGAAGCGCGAGAGGGTGTGCTTTAACCTTCCTTCTTCCGCCCGATCTTCGCGAAGAACGGGAAGGTCAGGGGCCAGATTCCGGCGGCGAAGACGATCATCAGGCCGTAGCGGAGGGCGTTGGCCCAGTTGCCGGTTCCCAGCAGGACCTTCAACCCCTCCTTCAACGCCAGCAGGAGCCCCAGGCCCAGGACGCATTTCAAAATCTGGCCCGGGAGCGGGGCCTCCGTGCGGAAGCGGATCCACTTGCAGTCGACGGCGTAGCCGATTCCCATGCCCAGCAGCGCGCCCATGAGCTTATAGGCGTTGGAGACGCCCTCGGCGTAGTTCTCCGGGTCCATGTCCGCCGGAAAGGGCCAGAATTCCGCGTAGAGCAGGAAAGCCGCGCCGCAGAGGACCATGACGGCCCACACGGCGAAAAATTTTCCCGGTTTTTCCTCCATGTCCCGGAACACCGGGTGCAGGACCAGCACCAACAGGACAGCCAATACCAGGGACACACCCACATCCCAGGGGGTGTGGACGCCCAGATACATGCGGGAGAAGGCCGTCAGAGCGGCCAGAACCGCCAACAGGACCCCGACCCAGGTCCGCTTGCTGTCCATAATCAGGCAGCCCATGGTGCCCACCACGTTCTGGGTGTGGCCGGAAGGGAAGGAGTAGCCCCCGGCGTCGGCCCGGGCCTGCTCCACAATGGTGAAATCCGGGTCCCGGACCCAGGGCCGGGGCACCCGGCAGGCCAGCTTCAAGAACTGGTTGCACACAGTCCCGAAAAAGCCCACGGCCAGCAGGTACAGGCCCCGCGGCTTGCTGACGCACCAATAGAGGGCCACCGCCAGCACCAGAAACACAACCTCCGAGCCGAGATAGGTGACAATGGAAAAGAATTGATCCAGAAAAGGCGTGCGGAGGGATTCCAAGCTATGCAAGAAAGCCATAAGTACCTCCATTCATATCGGAAAATTGGGATTTGTAGAGTCGTTGCGGTTTGCAAAAGGCCAAAGCCTCCCTTGT
>CAMEIU010000152.1 GCA_945918815.1 uncultured Clostridia bacterium | reverse complement strand
GAAGACCGTGGTGTCGGTGACGCTTTCCTCCCGGATGGCGTCGATGGGCGGATTGGTGACCTGGGCGAAGGTCTGCTTGAAATAGCGGAACAGAGGCTGGTGCTTTTCCGACAGGACCGCCAGGGGCACGTCCACGCCCATGGCGGCCGTGGGCTCCGCGCCGTTCTGGGCCATGGGCAGGATCACATTGGTCAGGTCCTCATAGGAGTAGGCAAAGGCGTTTTGCAGCCGCTCCCGCTGCCGGTCCGTGAGGCTCTCCACCTTCTTGTTGGGCACGGGCAGGTCCTTCAAATAGATGAGATTCTGGTCCAGCCACTCGCCGTAGGGACGGCGGGCGGCGTAGTAGTGCTTTAAATCCGCGTCGTCGATGATTTTTTTGGACTTGGTGTCCACCAGAAGCATCTTGCCGGGCCGCACCCGGTCCTTCTTCACCACCATGGTGGGGTCCACGTCCAGGACACCCACCTCGGAGGACAGAATCAGATAGTTGTCGCTGGTCACATAGTACCGGGAGGGCCGCAGGCCGTTGCGGTCCAGCAAGGCCCCCACCAGGTCGCCGTCGGAGAACAGAATGGAGGCCGGGCCGTCCCAGGGCTCCATCATGGTGGCATAGTAGTGATACATGTCCCGCCGTTCCCGGTCCAGATTCTTGTTGTGGTTCCAGGCTTCGGGGATCAGCACCATCATGGCCAGGGGCAGGTCCATGCCGTTCATCATCATAAATTCCAGGGTGTTGTCCAGCATGGCGGAGTCGGACCCGGCGTTGTTGATCACCGGCAGAATCCGGTCCGCCGCCGCCTGCATCAGGGGGGAGGACATGGTCTCCTCCCGGGAGAGCATCCGGTCGGCGTTGCCGCGGATGGTGTTGATCTCGCCGTTGTGGAGAATCAGCCGGTTGGGATGGGCCCGCTCCCAGCTGGGAGTGGTGTTGGTGGAGAAGCGGGAGTGGACCAAGGCGATGGCGGAATCATAATCCTCATCCTGCAAATCCAGATAGAAGTTCCTGAGCTGGCCCACCAGGAACATGCCCTTGTAGACAATGGTCCGGCTGGAGAAGGAGGCCACATAGGTGTTCTCATTGCTCTGCTCAAACTCCCGGTGGACGATGTACAGCTTCCGGTCGAAGTCCAGGCCCTGGGCCACGTTCTTGGGCCGCCGCACGAAGCACTGGGCGATGTAGGGCATGCAGTCCCGGGCCTTTTGGCCCAGAATCTCCGGCTGGGTCGGTACGTCCCGCCAGCCCAGGAACTCCATGCCCTCCTTCTGGGTGATGATCTCCAGCCGCTTTTTTGCCTGGTTGCGCTTCAAGGTCTCGTTGGGCAGGAAAAACATGCCCACGGCGTAGTCCCGGGGACCATCCAGGGAAATGCCCAGGGCCGCCGCGGCCTTCTGAAAGAATCTATGGGAAATCTGGAGCAGAATGCCCACGCCGTCGCCGGTCTCCCCGGCCGCGTCCTTTCCGGCCCGATGCTCCAGCTTTTCCACGATCTTCAACGCGTCGTCCACGGTCTTGTGGGTCATGACGCCGTCGATGCTGACGATGGCCCCGATGCCGCAGGCGTCGTGCTCCATCTTGGAATAATCCAAACGCCGCTTCTCCATGTGAAATCACCTCAAGTTGGGAATTGATTCGTTTGAGGCATATTATAATGCCATATCCTACGGGAATCAAACAGCGTTTCCCCATTTCCCGAACTTTTGTAGCATCGCACATGCTAAACCGGTTTAAGCTGAAAAATTTTCTGCAATAATGACAAGTGTCCATATAACGTGGACACGTCCTCAAATCGCCTCGAAATATGCACATGTGGGATGTAGGGCGCGGCGACCCGACGCGCCGTTTGGCAGTTAGGTCCCGGAATCGGCTGCCTCCATGCGGCACGTCCAGTGGCCGTGCCCTACAATGGCGTCTTCCGCATCCTGTCTCACTCGCATGGGGTAGGATTGACAATGCTCTCCGATTTTTATATACTCAAATCAGAATTTTGCGGGAGGGTTTTGTATGGATTTCATCTGTTCCAAATGCGGCAAGCGGGTCCCGGCATCCACCCGGGCAGCCCAGTGCGAGTGCGGCGGCCTGTGGGATCTGGATTTTCAGGCTCCGGCCTTTGACCGGAACAAGATTGACCGGAGCCAGTGGAGCATGTTCCGCTACCGGGCTTTCATGGCGTTGGAGGACGAGAGCTGGCGGGACATCACCCTGGGCGAGGGTATGACGCCGGTGGTGTCGCTGGACCCGGGCGTTCTTCTGAAAATGGACTACTATATGCCCACCCTCTCCTACAAGGACCGGGGCGCGGCGGCGCTGATCGCCCATTGCAAGGCCATCGGCGTGACGGATGTGGTCCAGGACAGCAGCGGCAACGCCGGCAACAGCGTGGCGGCCTACTGCGGCCGGGCAGGCATCCGCTGTGAGATCTTCGTGCCGGAGGGAACCTCGCCGAAAAAGATCGACATGATCCGCGCCCACGGGGCGGTCTGCACCGTGGTGCCCGGCAGCCGGGACCACTGTGCTGACGTCTGCCGCGCCAAGGTCCGGCAGGAGGGCAAATACTACGCCAACCATGTCTACAATCCCTTCTTCTATGAGGGAACCAAGACCTACGTCTATGAGCTCTATGAACAGCTGGGCCGGATTCCGTCCCATCTGGTGATTCCCGTGGGCAACGGAACCCTGTTCCTGGGCGCCGTCCACGCTCTGGAAGAGCTGCTGGCCGCCGGGTGCATCGACCGGATGCCCCAGATCATCGCGGTCCAGAGCGAACGCTGCGATCCCCTGCTCCGGGCGGCGGAACAGGGCCTGGACCAGCCGGCGGATGTCAAGCCCACCCCCACCATGGCCGAGGGCATCGCCATCGGAAAGCCCATGCGGGGAGAGGAAATTCTCTGCTATGTCAGGCAATACCAGGTCCGCTTCGTTCACGCGCCGGAGGACCG
Source organism: uncultured Clostridia bacterium (assembly GCA_945918815.1). Taxonomy (GTDB): domain Bacteria; phylum Bacillota; class Clostridia; order Oscillospirales; family Oscillospiraceae; genus Avoscillospira. Next base: position 2,238 of record CAMEIU010000152.1, on the reverse strand, counting down.
GATCCTGGAGGCCCGGGCGTATCTCGCTTCCAAGGGCGTCTATTGCGAACACACCACCGCCGCCAACTACGCCGCGTATCTCCGGTACTGCGAGCTCTATGGCCGCCCCGATGAATGCGTCATCACCATGTGCGGCGCGGGACTGAAATCGGATCATGAAAGGAATAGCAAAAAACCGTAGGGGCGACCCTTGCGGTCGCCCGTCTGCTCAGTGCGGGCGACCGCAAGGGTCGCCCCTACGATCATATTTCCAAGATTCAGATCATACAAGTCCCAGCAGCAGTCCCGCCGTATGTACCAGCAATGCGGCGATCCAGGCGATAACGCATTGGCCGACGACCATGGCCACGGCCCATTTGCCGCCCATCTCCCGCTTGACGGAGGAAATGGCAGCCACACAGGGCGTATACAGCAGGGTAAACACCAGCAGGCTGGCGGCGCTCAAGGGGGTCAGGAAGGCGGTCAACGCCGTCTCCGCACCGATGAGGACATTCAGAGTGGAGACCACGCTCTCCTTGGCCATAAAGCCGGTGATGAGGGCCGTGGAGATCTGCCAGTTGCCGAAGCCCAGGGGCTTGAACACCGGCGCGATGACGCCCGCCACCATGGCCAGCAGGCTTTTCTGGGAGTCCGTCACCACGTTCAGGCGGATATCAAAGGTCTGCAGGAACCAGATGACGATGGTCGCCACGAAGATCACCGTGAAGGCCCGGGTCAGGAAGTCCTTGGCCTTCTCCCACAGAAGCTGCGCCACGTTTTTCACGCCGGGCATCCGGTAGTTGGGCAGCTCCATGACGAAGGGCACCGGCTCGCCCCGGAACAGGCTGCCCCGCAGCAGCAGAGCCGTCAGGATGCCCACCAGAATTCCGGTAAAATAGAGAATGATCATGACCAACGCCCCATGCTCCGGGAAGAAGGCCGCCGCCAGGAAGGCGTAGATGGGCACCTTGGCCGAGCAGCTCATGAAGGGCGTCAGAAGAATGGTCATCTTCCGGTCCCGGTCGGAGGGCAGGGTCCGGGTGGCCATGACGCCGGGCACCGTGCAGCCGAAGCCGATGAGCATGGGCACGATGCTGCGGCCGGAGAGGCCCAGCTTCCGTAAGAGTTTATCCATGACGAAGGCCACCCGGGCCATATAGCCGCTGTCCTCCAGAATGGACAGGAAGAAGAACAACGTCACGATCACCGGCAGGAAGCTCAGCACGCTGCCCACGCCGGTGAAAATACCGTCGATGACCAGGGAGTGGACCACCGGGTTGATCTCAAAGGCCGTCAGGCCCCGGTCCACCAGGTCCGTCAGGGCCGTGATGCCCATGTCCAGCAGCTCCTGGAGCCACGCGCCGATGACGCCGAAGGTCAGCCAGAACACCAGGCCCATGATGCCCACAAAGGCCGGGATGGCCGTGTATTTGCCGGTCAGGAACCGGTCGATTTTCTCGCTGCGGATGTGGCCCTTGCTCTCCCGGGGCTTCACCACGGTCTCGCGGCACACGTCCTCGATGAACTTGAAGCGCATGTCGGCGATGGCGGCGGCCCGGTCCATGCCCCGCTCCTGCTCCATCTGCTGGATGATATGCTCCAGCATCTCCTGCTCGTTCTGGTCCAGGTGGAGCCGCTCGAGAATCTGTTGGTCGCCCTCGGCCAGCTTGCTGGCGGCGAAGCGCACGGGAATCTGCGCCCGGCGGGCATGGTCGTCAATCAGATGCATGATGGCGTGGAGGCAGCGGTGGACCGCGCCGTCGTGGTCCAGAGGATCGCAGAAGTCCTGCCGTCCGGGCCGCTCCTGGTTTTGTGCCACATGGAGAACATGGTCCACCAATTCAGAGATGCCCTCGTTCTTGGCGGCGGAGATGGGCACCACGGGGATGCCCAGCATCTGCTCCATCTCGTTGACCCGGATGGAGCCGCCGTTTTCCCGGACCTCGTCCATCATATTCAAAGCTAATACCATGGGGATTCCCAGCTCCATGAGCTGCATGGTCAGGTACAGGTTCCGCTCGATGTTGGTAGCGTCCACAATGTTGATGATGCCTTTGGGCTTTTCCTCCAGCAAAAACTGCCGGGTCACCAATTCCTCGCTGCTGTAGGGCGACATGGAATAGATGCCGGGCAGGTCCGTCACCAGGGTGTTGCCGTGGCCCCGGATGGCGCCGTCCTTCCGGTCCACGGTGACGCCGGGAAAGTTGCCCACGTGCTGGTTGGCGCCGGTGAGCTGGTTGAACAGGGTGGTCTTGCCGC
>CAMEIU010000151.1 GCA_945918815.1 uncultured Clostridia bacterium | reverse complement strand
CCCGGACACCTGGCTCTGGCATGTGAACCGGCTGTCCGGGATGATACAGGCAGGGCGAAGTCTGCCCAGACGAGGCCACTGCGACGCCATCTTCGCCTTGGCCGAACAGGACATCCTGAACGGCCACACCCAATGGGGCAGAGGGCCGTGATTTGCAGAAGCCTTCCTGCATCGCCGCAGGGCGGTGCGGGGAAAACAATCCTTCCGTTGGCCTGTTCCCGGTCCCCGGGGGACGATTCTTTCATATTTTTCTGCATATTCCGCCGATTCAGCATTGCCTTTTTCTGTAGAAATATGTTATTATTCTAAAGGCTGCTGTCTTTGGAGGCAGGCCGGCTGTTTTTCAATGGCGGGCGGCTCCAAAAACGGCGGAAGACCGGGAGATTTCGTGTTTATCAAGAGAAAAAACGGCGTATGCTTTTTATGCCGGAGGGCTGCCGCGGCGGCGCCCCGTCCCCTTGAAATTTATAACTCCTTTGGAGGTACTATGAACCAGAAAGAAAGAACCGTCAACCCCGCGGCCGTGAACGGCGGGGACAAGAGAGAAAAGGCGCAGCTCATGGAGGCCTTGCAGGAGGTCTGCAACCGGACCTTCGGCTGCGCGTTGGAGGAAGCCACGGAGAAGCAGGCCTATAAGACCGTCTGTTCCTTCATCCGGGAGGAGCTGGCCGAGAACCGCCGGGCCTTCCAGAAGCAGATTCGGGAAGAGCAGCGCAAGCAGGTGTTCTACATGTCCATGGAATTCCTGGTGGGCACCTCCCTGCGCAACAACCTCTACAACATGGGTCTGCTGGACCAGATGACCGAGGTCCTGGACGGCCTGGGCTTCAGCATCGAGCGGCTCTGCGCCCTGGAGCCCGACGCGGGCCTGGGCAACGGCGGCCTGGGACGGCTGGCCTCCTGCTATATGGATTCCCTCACCGGCCTGGACTATCCCGCCACCGGCTTCTCCATCCGCTATGAGTTCGGCATCTTCAAGCAGAAGATCGTGGACGGCTGGCAGATGGAGTTCCCCGACGACTGGCTGAACATGGGCGATGTGTGGCTCAAGACCCGGGAAGACGACGCCGTGGAGATCCACCTGGGCGGCGAGACCCGGGAGTGGATGGACAACGGCCGGTTCCGGGTGGCCCATGTGGGCTATCAGTCCGTCATGGCCGTGCCCCACGACCTCTACATCTCCGGCTACGGCACCGACAAGGTCAACAAGCTGACATTGTGGAGCGCCGAGCAGCCCCACAACTTCGACATGGCGGCCTTCTCCCGCGGCGACTACGTCCGCGCCCTGGAGCAGGACACCATGGCCCAGACCATCTCCAAGGTCCTCTATCCCGCCGACGACCATGTCAGCGGCAAGCGGCTGCGCCTCCAGCAGCAGTACCTGCTGGTGTCCGCCTCCTTGCAGAGCATTCTGAAGGACCACTATAAGCAGTACCGCACCTTCCGCAACCTGCCGGACAAGGTGGCCATCCATATCAACGACACCCACCCGGCCCTCTGCGTGCCGGAGCTCATGCGGCTGCTCATCGACGAGCACGACTACACCTGGGAGGAAGCCTGGGACATCACCTGCCGCACCCTGTCCTACACCAACCACACCGTCATGTCCGAGGCCTTGGAGCGGTGGAATGTGGACCTGTTCCGGGAGCAGCTGCCGAGAATCTACGCCATCACCCTGGAGATCAACCGCCGCCTGATGGAGGAATTGCAGCAGGCCTATCCCAACGACTGGGGCAAGCTCAACTACATGGCCGTGGTGGCCAACCACGAGGTCCGCATGGCGAATCTGTGCCTGTCCTGCTGCCACGCGATCAACGGCGTCAGCCAGCTCCACACGGAGATTCTGAAAAACGGCATCTTCCACGACTACTATGTGCTGGATCAGGGCCGCTTCACCAACGTGACCAACGGCATCGCCTACCGCCGCTGGCTCTGCCAGTCCAACCCGAAGCTCACCGGCTTCCTGAAGGAGCTCATCGGCGACGGCTTCCTCCGGGACGCCAACGAGCTGGAAAAGCTCCTGCCCTACCGCAACGACACGGCGGTGTTGGAGACCCTGCAGCAGATCAAGCGGGAGAACAAGGTCCGTCTGTCCCAGTATATCGCCCAGGCCAACGGCATCAACGTCAGCCCCGACTCCATCTTCGACATCCAGATCAAGCGGCTCCACGAGTACAAGCGGCAGCTGCTCAACGTGCTTCACATCCTCTACCTCTACAACCAGATCAAGGACCATCCCAACATGGACTTCACACCCCGGACCTTCGTCTTCGGCGCGAAAGCCTCGGCGGGCTATATCCGGGCCAAGCAGATCATCAGCCTCATCGTGGCCGTGTCCAACCTGGTCAACTCCGATCCCCAGGTCCGCAACAAGCTGAAGGTGGTCTTCCTGCAGAACTACCGCGTCTCCCTGGCCGAGATCATCATCCCCGCCGCCGATATCTCAGAGCAGATCTCCGTGGCCGGTAAGGAGGCCTCCGGCACCGGCAACATGAAGCTGATGCTCAACGGCGCGGTGACCCTGGGCACCATGGACGGCGCCAATGTGGAAATCTGCCAGCAGGTGGGTCCCGAGAACATGTTCCTCTTCGGCATGTCCGCCGACGAGGTGGAGAACCTGTGGCGCCGCGGCTACAATCCCAGAGAGTTCCTGACCCCCGAGCTGGAGCGGGTCTTGCAGATGCTGACCTCCGGCGTCCTGGGCCAGCGGTTCGACGACATCGTCGCCAGCCTCCTGACCAACCGCTTCGGCGTGGCCGACGGCTTCATGACCATCGCCGACTTCAAGGACTACGCCCGTGCCCAGCAGGCCGTGACCGACACCTACCCGGACCGGCACGCCTTCACCGCCATGTCTCTGACCAACATCGCCAAGGCAGGCATCTTCTCCGCCGACCGGGCCGTGGAAGAGTACGCCGATCGGATCTGGAACCTGTGACATGGGACTTCGGATTCTGTATAACAGCCTGGACCCGGCCTGCAAGACGCCCTTTGGCGTCCTGAAGCCCTGCGAGGCCTGCGCCATGACCGTGGCGATTCCCATCAGCTGCCAGACCACTCAGGTGGTCCTGGTGCTGGAGCGGGAGAACGGCGCCCTGTACCGGGAGATCGAGTTCGTCCTGGACCGCACGGCCCCGCCCTACGAATATTATCTGGTCCGCTTCCGCATGGAGGACCACGGTCTGTTCTTCTACTACTTCCGCATCGTCACCCGGAACGAGACCTTCAAGCTGTTCCGGCAGGGAGAGGACACCAACATGGAGGCCGGGGACAAGTGGCAGCTCAGCTGCGTGTCCCAGGACTATCCCGTGCCGGAGGAATTGGAGGGCCGGGTGTTCTATCAGATCTTCCCGGACCGGTTCCATCAGGTGGGCCGCTGCGACTGCACGGAGAAGCTGCAGCCCTACTGGGTCCATGAGAATCTCAGCGACATGCCGGTCTTCCGGCCCAACGAGCAGGGCGAGGTCCTGAACAACGACTTCTACGGCGGCAACCTGGCCGGAATCCAGGCCAAGCTGCCCTATCTCCAGAAGCTGGGCGTGGAGGCCCTGTACCTGAACCCCATTTTTATGGCCTTCTCCACCCACCGCTACGATACCTGCGATTTCAGCCGCGTGGATCCCATGCTGGGCACCGACGAGGATTTTGCCGACCTCTGCCAGGAGGCCCACAGGCGGGGCATGAAGATCATCCTCGACGGCGTGTTCTCCCACACCGGCAGCAACAGCGTCTACTTTGACGAGAAGCACATCTTCGGCCACGGGGCCCTGTCGGACCCGGAGTCGCCCTACCGCAGCTGGTATATGTTCCAGAACTTCCCCACGGAGTACACCAGCTGGTGGGGATTCAAAACCCTGCCCTGCGTCAATAAGATGGACCCGACCTTCATGGACTATATCTTCGGCAGTGACGACAGCATTGTGGCCAAGTGGCTGCGGCTGGGGGCCGACGGCCTCCGGCTGGATGTGGTGGACGAGCTGCCCGACGAGTTCCTCATGGCCCTGCGCCGCCGCATCCGGGAGCTCAATCCCAAGGCGCTTCTCATCGGCGAGGTCTGGGAGGACGCCTCCAGCAAGATCTCCTACGGCGTGCGGAGAAGATATTTCACCGCGGCCCAGCTGGACGGCGTCATGAACTATCCCTGGCGCAACGCCATCCTGGCCTATGCAAGGGGAGAGGACGACGGCCGGAATCTCCGGTGGACGGTCCTGACCCTGTCGGAGAACTACCCGGCGGCAGTCCTCAACACCAATCTGAATCTGCTCTCCAGCCATGACGTCTCCCGGGCCCTGACCGCTTTGGTGGATCCCACCGACGGCGACCGGGAGGACCTGGCCAAGCGGACCATGACCAGGGCCCAGCTGGCATTGGGCAAGAAGCGGCTCCGCCTGGCGTCGTTTTTGCAGTTCACCCTGCCCGGCTGCCCCTGCATCTATTACGGCGACGAGGCCGGCATGACCGGCTACCGGGACCCGTTCAACCGGCAGTATTATCCCTGGGGCAAGGAGGACAAGCGGCTGCAAGCCCACTTCCGCGCCCTGGCCCATCTGAAATCCGGCAGCGAGGCGCTGAAACGGGGCCGCGTGGAGGTCCTGGAGGCCGGAGACGGCCGTTTCTCCTTCCGCCGCGTGCTGGATGGGGAGACCGTGACCCTCTACTGCAACGCCGGTCAGACCCCCTGGGACGCCCATCCCGCCGGAGCCTGCCTCCTCGGCGACCCGGCCCTGCCCCCCATGGGCTTCTGTGCCATGCGGGAAGAGCAAAAATTGTGAAAAACGCGGTAGGGGCGGCCCTTGCGGCCGCCCGCTGCCGCGGCGAACACAGGCCATCCTGGAGGAGCGGCTATCAGCCGCCCGCAAAGGGCATGAGGCCCTGATGAAAGAAAAAAAGAAAAAAATAAAAAATCGAAAAAAGTACTTGCTTTTTTTGAAATGTGTGTTATAATAAATCTCGCTTCCGGGACATAGAAAACCGAAGCGAACCGAATATGGGGGTATAGCTCAGCTGGGAGCACAAGCTACTTGTCTTATGCCCCCCACGAAAGTTTCCAACTTCTTAGTATAATCGGTATTTCTCAAAACTTCATAACAAAAGTAAATCCACATGGGGGTATAGCTCAGCTGGGAGCCCGGTTGAAGCGGTTACGCACCCCTCATTAACTTAATAATAAACATCGGATACCCTCATATGGGGGTATAGCTCAGCTGGGAGAGCGCTTGAATGGCATTCAAGAGGTCAG
>CAMEIU010000150.1 GCA_945918815.1 uncultured Clostridia bacterium | reverse complement strand
CGTCGGGTCGCCGCGCCCTACATTGCCAGTACAACACATCGTCAAATCCCAATTTTCCGGTTTACTGACGAAAGCGGAACAGGAGGGCGTTTATGAAACAACAGCCAGCCCGGCTGGTGGTCGGCATGAGCGGCGCGTCGGGCGCGCCTTTGACGGTGGCCTTGCTGCGGCAGCTGCGGGACAGGCATCCCGAAATCGAGACCCATCTGATCGTCACCCACGGCGCGGCTCTGACTTTGGCCCAGGAGACGGACCTGAGCCTGGAGGACCTGCGGGCGCTGGCTTCCGTCTCCTATGAAAACGGTGACATCGGCGCGGCTCCGGCCTCCGGCAGCTTTAAGACCATGGGCATGATCGTGGTCCCATGCAGCATGAAGACCGTGGCGGGCATTGTGTCCGGCTATTCGGACAATCTGCTCCTGCGGGCCGCTGACGTGACCTTGAAGGAGCGGCGGAAGCTGGCGTTGGCGGCCCGGGAGTCGCCGTTGGGCACCGTCCACCTGCGCAATCTCTATGAGGCCAGTCAGTTGGGTGCGGTCGTCGTGCCGCCCGTGCTGGCCTATTACAACCATCCGTTCTCTTTGGAGGACTGCGCCAACCATGTGGTGAACCGCCTGCTGAGCCAGTTCGACCTGGACGAGGGCGGCTACCAGTGGACAGGTTTAGAATAAGGAGGAGCAATATGGCGCTTGATTCGACTGTGTATGAAACATACTGTGAGATTCTGCGGCAGGAGCTGATTCCGGCCATGGGCTGTACGGAGCCCATCGCCATCGCCTACGCGGCGGCCCTGGCGGGCCAGCAGCTGGGCGGTGCGCCGGAGCAGATTCACGCCGGGCTCAGCGGCAATATCATCAAGAATGTCAAAAGCGTGGTGGTTCCCGGCACCGGTGGGGGCCGGGGCATCGCGGCAGCCCTGGCCGCGGGCCTGGTGGCCGGACACCCGGAGAAGCGTCTGGAAGTCCTGAGCGGCCTGACGGAGGCGGATGCGGCGCAGGTGCGGGACCTGGCAGAGTGCTGCCCCGTGGAGATCGAGCCCCTGGACAGCGGCCATATTTTCGACATTCAGCTGACCATGATCCGGGGCGCCGACGAAGTCCGGGTCCGCCTGGTGGACGCCCACACCAACGTGGTGCTGGTGGAGAAAAACGGCGTTCCGGTACTGGCACGCCCGGTGGAGGCTGCGGCCCAGGAGGAGCAAGAGGACCGGAAAATGCTGAATGTCCGGGACATCGTGGAATTCGCGGAGACGGTGGACCTGAATCTGTTGCGGCCCATTCTGGAGCGGCAGCTGGAAATGAACCTGGCCATCGCCGAGGAGGGCCTGCGAAATCCCTACGGGGCCAACATCGGCAAGACCCTCCTGGCCCAGAGCGACGACGTCCGCACCCGGGCCAGGGCAATGGCCGCTGCCGGGTCCGACGCGAGAATGAACGGCTGCGAGCTTCCGGTGTGCATCGTGTCCGGCAGCGGCAACCAGGGCCTGACAGCCTCGGTGCCCGTGGCGGTCTACGCCAAGCACCTGGGCGCGTCCCACGAGGAACTGCTGCGGGCCCTGATCGTCTCGGATCTGGTGACGGTCCATCAGAAGACGGGAATTGGCCGCCTCTCGGCCTACTGCGGAGCCATCAGCGCAGGCTGCGGCTGCGGCGCGGGCATCGCCTATCTCCATGGCGGCCGTTTCCGGGAGATCGCCCACACGGTGGTCAACGCCGTGGCCATCCTGTCCGGCACCATCTGCGACGGCGCCAAGTCCTCCTGCGCCGCAAAAATCGCCATGGCCGTGGACGCGGGCATTCTGGGCTATGAGATGTTCCGAAACGGCCAGGAATTCCGCGGCGGAGACGGAATCGTCACCAAGGGCGTAGAGCGCACCATCGAAAACGTCGGCCAGCTGGCCAGAATCGGCATGCGGGAGACCGACAAAGAGATCATGCGAATCATGACGGAACAGAACTGAGTCATAATATAGGAAGCACCCTCGTGCCCCCTGGAAGGGCAGGTAATAGGTAAGAGTGAAGCGTGAATAGGCGAGGTGTTCCTTCGGGACGATTTGGATCATCCGCCGAAGGCGGATACCTCACTTCTTCACGCTCCGCTTTTCCTTTTTCACTGCCCTTATGGGGCACGAGGGTGCGTGCCGTAGGGGCGGCTATCAGCCGCCCGAAACCTACCCCTGCGCCGGGCTTCCCCGGCGCAGGGGTAGGTTTGCTTCTTAGGCTTTATTCAATTCCGGTGAGGTCAAATTCCTCCAGCCACTGCTTGGCTGTCTCGCAGACGGTCTTGAGGCAGTTTTCGTCGAAGGGGCTCTCGAGACCGGCGTTTTTCAGCAGCTCGGTGAACACCTTGCTGCCGCCCTGGCGGGTGTAGGCCATGTAGTGGTTCCAGGCGTCCTTCTGGTCCTTCTGCTGCAAGGCCCAGATTTCCAGAGACACGGTCTGCGCCAGGCAGTAGTCGATATAGTAGAAGGGACTGGAGTAGATGTGGTGCTGCCGCTGCCAGCCCTCGCCCTCGCTGTAGAAGGGGATCTCGCCGTCCAGCTTCATCCAGGGCATATACACGCCCAGGAGCTTCTTCCACACGCCGTGGCGCTCCGCGGGGGTCATGTCGGGATGCTCGTAGACCTCATGCTGGAAGTGGTCCACCATGGTGCCGTAGGGGATGAAGGTCAGGGCGCCGGACAGGTGGCTGTAGTAGAACTTCCGGGTGTCGGGGCCGAAGAAGCCCTCTTCCCAGGGCCAGGCCAGGAACTCCATGGACATGGAGTGGACCTCGCAGCCCTCCATGGAGGGCCAGACATATTCGGCGGGAATCCGGTCCCGGTTCATCCAGTCGGCAAAGGCGTGACCTGCCTCGTGGGTCACGACCTCCACGTCGTGCTGGGTGCCGTTGAAGTTGGCGAAGATGAAGGGCACCTCATAGTCGGGAATGCTGGTGCAGTAGCCGCCGCCGGCCTTGCCCTCGGTGGACAGCACGTCCAGCAGCTCGCCGTCCAGCATGGTCTGGAAGAACTCGCTGGTCTCGGGGGACAGGGCGTCGTAGAATTCCTTGCCGTGGGCCAGAATGTCGTCGGCGGTACCCTGGGGCTTCGGGTTGCCGGAGCGGAACTGCAAAGCGTTGTCGGCAAAGCTCATGGGGTATTCTTTTCCGAGGCGTTTGGCCTGCTCCCGGTAGATCTGGTCCGCCACGGGCACCAGATATTTCACCACGGCGGCCCGGAACTTCTCCACGTCGGCCTTGGTGTAGCAGTTGCGGTTCATGCGGTAGTAGCCAAGCTCCGTGTAGCCCTCATAGCCCAGCTTCTTGCCCATGGCGTCCCGGAGGTGGACCAGCTTGTCATAGATGGCGTCCAGCTGTTCCTGGTTGTCCTTGTACCACTGACCCTCGGCCTTCCAGGCGGCCAGGCGGCGGGCGTCGTCGGGATCGTTCTTGAAGGGGGAAATCTGGGAGATGGTGTAGACGCCGCCCTCGAAGGGAATCTGGGCGGAGGCCAGGAGCTTTTCATATTCCTGAGTCAGGTCGTTCTCCTGCTGCATCTCCGGGATGATTTCCGGGGAGAAGGCTTTTAGGGAGATTTCGGCGTTGACGAACATCAGATCGCCATATTCTTTGGAAAAGTCGGGACGGAAGGGGGATTCCAGCATGGCCATGGTCCACTGCTGCAAGTATTCCTCCAGCTCCGGCATGGCTGCGTTCCAGAATTTGACTTCGCCGTCATAGAATTCGTCGCGGGTGTCGATGGTGTGGCGGATGTTGGACAGGGTGGCGGCGGTTTCCACGTGCTTCACCAGCCGTTCCTTCTCCAGGAACACGGCTTTGGCCTCGCCGTAGGTTTTGGCTTCCTTCAGGCGGCAGGTCAGAGCGGCGCAGTCCTTTTTGACCTGCTCCAGATCCGGCCTTGTGTAGGGCATCTCAGAAAATTTCATAGTTGTTCCTCCATTTTGGCTCCTGTATTGAGTCTCTTCTTATTATAGTCCATATGGGCCTGCTTCGCAAGCCAATCCCAAAAAACGGCAGAATTTCAAAAACCAGCCGGGATCTGTCCTTGACTAGATAGTTTTGCTACTATTTAGAAGGGAATTTTGTCGAAAACGGCTTGACGCCGCTTTTGATTTGTAAGGAAGAACGTGAATGGAGAGAGAAAACGCGCCCAGGCGATGGCGCCTGGCGGGGGCCTTTCTGCTGGCCCTGTGTCTGACGGCCTGCGTGCCGGTGGAGGACGCCGTGGCGCCGGAGGAAGAACCGGCGGTGCAGGCGGTGGAGCCGGAGGCTCCCGTGCTGCCGGAGCCGGAGCCGGAACCAGAGCCGGAACCGGAACCGGAACCAATCGAATATCTGACCCATGGGCCCTATATGCAGGGCCAGGACGGCTACTTCTTCCCGGACCGGCCTCTGAGCCGGGCGGAGACGGCCCAGATTTTGGCCAATCTCTTTGTGGAAGCGCCGGAGGACGCCGGTGAGACGGAGCCGGAAGAGACGCCCGAGCCGGAAGAAACCCCGGAGCCGGAAGAAACGCCCACGGAAACGCCGGTTTCGGAGGAAGCTTCGTCTGAGACGGACCCGGCGCCTGAGGCGGAACCGGAGACGCTCCTTTTTTCGGACGTGACGGAGGAACGGTGGTATTTCACCTCCGTGGCGTTGACAGTGGAGCTTTTGCCCGGCGGCGAGGACGGGACCTTCCGGCCGGAGGACGGGATCACCCTGGTGGAATTGACGGACGCCCTCTGCCGGGCCCTGGAGCTGCAGCCGGAGCAGGAAGCGGTGTAACCGGAAGCCGCGACCGAGCCGCCTGCGGAATCGGAGCCTGTGCCTGCCTCCGTGGCTTTGGCCGTGGAGCGGGGCTGGGTGGAGGCGGAAGCCGATCCGGCAGGGCCTGTGACCCGGGCCCAGGCGGCGGCCATTTTCAACCGGGTCCTGGACCGGACGCCGGACCGGGAAGCCTTGGACGGGCTGGAATGTCTGGTGTTCCTGGATGTGGACCCGGCGGACCCGAACTACTATGATGTGCTGGAATGCACCCTGCCCCACGAATATCTGGAAGCGGACGGCGAGGCCTGGAATCAGGAGAGCCTCCCGGATATGGGGGTCCGCCCCGGCTTCCACAGAGGCGGCGGATATGCCAACTATGTGCTGGAGGACGGCACCATCCTGACGGAGCCGGGCCTCTTTGAAGCGGGGGACGACACCTACCTGGTTTCGGAGAACAACGGCCAGGTCTATGCCGACAACGCCCTCCATGTGGTGGATGGAAACGTGGT
>CAMEIU010000149.1 GCA_945918815.1 uncultured Clostridia bacterium | reverse complement strand
TGAACAATGTAATATCCTCCTTAGTGGTGATTCGGAATAATCCTCCCACGATTTATGAGGTCCGGCCAGTTGCCGGAATTCCTCGGTCAAGCAAATTAGTCGTCGGAAACAACAACGCCCATGCTGCGGCAGGTGCCGGCGATCTGGCTCATGGCCGCTTCGATGGTGGCGGCGGTCAGGTCGGGCATCTTCTTCTCCGCGATCTCACGGAGCTGTGCCTGGCTGATGGTGGCAACCTTGGTCTTGTTGGGCACGCCGGAGCCGCTCTCAATACCCAGGGTCTTCATGATGAGGGTGGGAGTGGGGGGCGTCTTGGTGACGAAGGTGAAGCTGCGGTCGGCATAAACCGTGATGACCACGGGGATCTTGAAGCCGGCCTGATCCTTGGTGCGCTCGTTGAATTCCTTGATAAACTGCGCGATGTTCACGCCGTGCTGACCGAGAGCCGGGCCGACAGGGGGCGAAGCGGTAGCTTTTGCTGCCGGAATCTGCAGTTTGATATAACCTGTTACTTTCTGTGCCATGATGAGCACCTCCTGAAAAAATGTGGTGATACGCAAGGCGTATCTTGGCGGGACTTGAAAGCCCCTCCCACGTTCTGCCGCACAACGCGGCCGATTCGTTTCTACGGATTTACGGTTTCCACCTGATCGAGTTCCAGCTCGACCGGGGTTTCGCGTCCGAACATGGAAACAATGACGCGAACCTTGTTCTTGTCGATATCCAGGGAATCCACCACGCCGATAAAGGACGTCAGCGGACCGTCTGTGATCTTCACATTGTCGCCCACATCGTAGTTGACCACGATCTCGTGCTTTTCCACGCCAAGCTGCAGCACTTCCTCTTCCGTCAGAGGGGTGGGCTTGGTGCCGGAGCCGACAAAACCGGTGACACCGCGGACGTTCTTGATGATATACCAGGACTCGTCCGTCATGATCATCTTCACCAGCACATAGCCGGGGAAGACCTTGCGGTCATAGGTCTTGGGACCGTTGTCCGTCAGCTCGGTGACGGTTTCCATGGGGATGGAGACGACGTGAATCAGATTTTCCAGATGCCGGGTCTCGACGGTTTTCTCAATGGTAGCTTTAACGGTGTTCTCGTAGCCGGAGTATGTGTGGACCACATACCATTTTGCTTCTTCTGCCATGGTGACGCCTAACCCTTGACCAGCGTGATGATACCATTGACAACGAGACCGGCAACGGCGTCAAAGATCCAGATGAAAACGCCGACAACCACAACACAGGCGATGACGACCAGCGTGTTGTTGATCATCTGGCTTTTGCTCGGCCATACGACTTTTTTCAGCTCGCTGCGCATTTCGCGGAACCAACGGCTGATGCGCTTCCCGGCACGAACAAAGAAGTTCTCCTTTTTGTTGGCTTCTGCCATGTTGTTCACCCTTTCCGCATTGGAACAGCCCAATGCATTACTTCGTCTCGTTATGGACTGTGTGCTTCTTGCAGAATCTGCAATACTTCTTCATTTCGAGACGGTCAGGGTCGTTCTTCTTGTTCTTCATGGTGTTGTAGTTTCTCTGCTTGCACTCAGAGCATCTCAGTGTGACTTTTACGCGCATCATCGGCACCTCCTTAAAAATTGCCTCCCTGCATCCTCCGCGGCTATCAAAAATTTAGCGAACGCCGAAACTACCTGGCGCTCCTCCACGGCCGAAAAAGGCGCAAAAAAAGAAAGCCCCTTTTTCACAGGTAAAGCTATTGTAGCACACGCCATTGCGCGCGTCAACAAATATTTTTCGATTTTTGAAAGAAAATTGGGATTTGGCGATGGGTTGTACCACGTATGTAGGGCGCGGCGACCCGACGCGCCGTTTGGCAGATGGTTCCGGGACGCAGCTTCCTACAGCGGCACGTCCAGTGGCCGTGCCCTACAGTGTTAGCGGCATGCATCGCACCGACATCATGTATAAACCGACACATTTCAAACCATCTCCCAGGCATTTCCTTCTTTCAATTTCTTCCCTTTTTTCCGCATGTGTGATATAATATCTAGAATCATACGATGAGGAGAAACGAGTATGCACATTATGGCCATTGATTACGGCGACGCCCGGACGGGGATTGCCATTTCCGATCCCTTCGGCATGATGGCGGGCTTTACCACCGTTATCCACGCCTATACGCCGGAAAAGACCGCCGCCCAGATTCAGACCCTGATTCAGCAGCACCAGGTTGAAGAACTGGTCATGGGGTACCCCAAAAACATGGACGGCACAGAAGGCCCCCGGGCGGCTTTGTACCGGGATTTTGCCGCTCTGTTGGAGCAGATGACAGGCCTGAAGCCGGTTTTGTGGGATGAGCGGCGCACCACCGTGGACGCCCACCGGATTCTGTCGGAAAACAACGTCCGCGGCAAAAAGCGGAAAAACACCGTGGACGCCGTGGCGGCGGCTTTGATTTTGGAAGGATATCTGAACTACCGAAACCGGAGGTGAGAACATGGCGCTGACTGAAACGCAGCTCCGCAGCTGCTTTTCTCCAACAGACCTGGCGCGGGGGAAGGACTACTTCGAACGGGGACGGGTCCTGCGGTTCCAGCAGATGAGCATGAACGGCCGGTCCTATGCGTCCGCCTTGGTGCAGGGGACCGAGATGTATGAGGTTGAGGTGCTGGAATATCCCAACGGGCGGCTGGGCGGCTATTGCAGCTGTCCCCGGTTTGAAGAGACCGGAAGCTGCAAGCATCTGGCGGCGGTGTGCCTGATGAAGCTGGAGCGGCAGGAGGAAGTCCTCAGCACCCAGAGCGACGCCCGGATTGCCAAGCTCCTGAGCGACTATCTGGAACAGGACCGGCATGTGGACCCATCGGAAGAATCTGGCAGCGTCCGGCTGTATCCGACCTTCGTGCCCGTCTACGCCAGCGACGAATACCCGGCCATGACCATGCGGGTGGGCCGGGAGCGGCCCTATGTGGTCAAGAATGTGAAGGAATTTCTGGAGGCCGTGGAATCGGCTGCCACGGTGACCTACGGCAAGCAGCTCTCCTTCCGCCACAGCATGGACCAGTTTGATCCGGGTGCCCAGGCATTGATCCGGCTGCTCCTGGAGGAAGCGCCGCCCTTTTGCACCTTGAACCGGAGCGCCTGGAGCCGCACTGCCGGACAGGGCGGCGCAGCGCTGCAAAAGGAGCAGGTTCTGTGGCAGCGGGGCGCCTTTGACCGGCTGTTCCAGGTGCTCCTGGACTATGACATTCCCATCAATATCTGCGGAAGTGAGGGGCGGGCCATGGAGCAGGACCCGCCAGTGCGGGTGACCCTGACGCCGGAACGGGATGGGGCGAAGCTGACCGTGAAGCTGCCGGGGGACCATCGCTTTTTCGGCAGCAGCCGCGTGCTCTATGCCTACGGCCCCGAAGGCATCTTCCGCTGCGGCAAGACCTTTCAGCAGGAGGTCTATCCGCTGATTCGCGCCGTCTCCGCCGGGGCCTGGGTTGCGCCCCAGGATCTACCGACCTTCTGCGCTGGGATTCTGCAGGATGTGCAGGGCATGGTGGAGCTTGTGGACCCGGAGGGCATCCGACAGAAGAGCCTGCCGGATGAGTGTACGCCCTGCTTCTGGTTTGACTGGCAGGACGAGGCCCTGACGGCCAGGCTCAGCTTCCGCTATGGTGACACGGAGCTGCGCTGGGGCGAGGCCATGGAGGGGGCGAAGGTCAAGCGGGACCTGCGCACGGAGCAGACGGCCATTCAGGCCTTGACCCGGTATTTTCCATCGGAGCCGCCCCTGGTTTTGACCGGCGACGGGGCTTATGACTTCCTGGTGGGCCCCATGGACGGCCTGCGAACGGTGGGGGAGGTCTATGTGACGGACCGGCTCCGGGGCAAGCGGGTGACGGCGGCGGGCGTCAAGGTGGGCGTCTCTGTTTCCAATGGTCTTCTGAATCTGGACCTGGATACCGGCGACTTCCCGCCGGAGGAACTGGAGGCGCTGTACCAGAGCCTGTTGTTGAAGCGGACCTATCACCGGCTCCGGGACGGCCGCTATCTGGCCCTGGACGGCTCGGCCTGCGAGACCCTGGCGGAGCTGACCCATATGACCCAGCTGACCGCCAAAGATCTGGCAAAGGGCCATGCGACCCTGCCTGCCTTCCGAGCGCTGTATCTCGACGGCGTCTTATCCGGCGGCCGCGGCCTGGAGGTCACCCGGGACCGGCAGTTCCGGGCCATGATCCGGCAGTTCAAATCCGTGGCCGAGAGCGACGACGCTGTGCCCGGCCAATTGGAGACGGTGCTCCGGCCCTATCAGAAGGTGGGCTTCCGGTGGCTCAAGACCTTGGAGCGGTGCGGCTTCGGCGGCATTCTGGCCGATGAAATGGGCCTTGGCAAGACGGTGCAGGTCATCGCGTTTCTCTGTACCGCCACAAGGCGGCTCACCGGCCTGCCCAGCCTGGTGGTCTGTCCCGCGTCGCTGATTTTAAACTGGTCCGACGAGCTGACCCGGTTTGCGCCGGAGCTGAAGCCCCTGTTGCTCATGGGTACGGCCCAGGAACGGAAGGAGCAGATGGAGGACCGGGGAGAGGCCGACGTGTGGGTTACGTCCTACGACCTTTTGAAACGGGATATTGAATTGTACCAGGGACGGAAATTCTACTGCTGCATTCTCGACGAGGCCCAGAACATCAAAAATCAGTCGACCCAGGCCTCCAAATCGGTGAAGCGGATCGACTGTAAGCAGCGGTTTGTCCTGACCGGAACCCCCATTGAGAACCGGCTCAGCGAGCTGTGGAATCTGTTCGATTTTCTCATGCCGGGCTACCTGTTCTCCCACAACGCCTTTGTGGAGAAGCTGGAAAAACCCGTGGTCCAGAGCCAGGACGCGGAGGCGGCCATGCAGCTTCGAAAGCTGGTGCAGCCGTTTCTCCTGCGCCGGTTGAAGCAGGACGTGTTGAAGGAGCTGCCGCCCAAGGTGGAACGGGTCCGCCGGGTGTCCCTGTCGGAATCGGAGCGGAAGGTCTATCTGGCCACAGCGGCCGCGGCCCGAAGCGAGCTGGCCGGGGGAGACCAGGGGAAGCTGGCCATCCTGGCGGCCCTGACCCGGCTCCGGCAGATCTGCTGCGATCCCAATCTCTGCTTTGAAAACTACGAAGGGGAGACCAGAAAGCTGGAGGCCTGTTTGGAGCTGTGCCAGGGCATGACGGAGAACGGCCATCAGATTCTATTGTTCTCCCAGTTTCCCACCATGCTGGCCCGCATCCGGCAGCGGCTGGACCGGATGGGCATTTCCAGCTTCACTCTGCAAGGTTCCACCCCCAAGG
>CAMEIU010000148.1 GCA_945918815.1 uncultured Clostridia bacterium | reverse complement strand
CCATGCCCTCGGCGTCCTGCTTGACGGTACCGGTCATCTTGCCGGCGGCGATCAGCTCCTTGGCGGAGTCGGTGGCGTCCACGCCGAAGACGGGGATGGTCACGCCGCCGTCAGCGTTGTTGTAACCGGCGGAGTTCAGAGCCTTGATCACGCCCTCAGCCATGCCGTCGTTGTTGCAGAGCACCAGCTCGATCATGTTGCCGTTGCCCTCATTGTACTGGGACAGGTTGGTGTTCATGTAGTCCAGAGCGGCCTGGGTCGACCAAGCGCCAGTCTGGTCCACCTGATACTTGGCGGTGTTGTTGGCATCAAAATACTCCAGGGCGGGCTTACCGGCGCCGGTCAGGACCGCGTCGGCGTCCTCCGCGCCGTACTGGGTGCGGTACTCGGCTTCCGCGTTGCCTTCCTGGCCCTTGAACATGGCGTAGGAGATGACGCCGTCACCGTTCAGGTCGACTTCGTCATAGTGCTCCAGCAGGAAGTCGCCGACCATCTTGCCCTGCATGTGACCGGCCTCGGGGGCGTCGGTGCCGACGAAGCAGACGTTCTCATACTTGCCGAGGATCGCGCCCTCCTGGCCCTCGCCTTCCACGGCGCGGTTGAAGAACACAACGGGGATGTCGCCGGCCATGTCGGCGATCTTCTGGGCAGCTTCCGCGCTGCCGGTGTTGACCAGGTTGACCACCAGCAGGTTGCAGCCGTTGGTGATGGCGGTCTGGATCAGGTCGTTCTGGGTGGCCTGGTCGTTCTTGCAGTCGTTGTTGGAATAGGTGATACCGGCTGCGGTCAGAGCGGTATCCAGGGCGGCGCGGACGCTGGAGATGTAAACGTCGTCATAGGTATAATAGAAAACGCCGACGTTCAGATCGAATCCGCCTTCCTTGCTGTCGGAGCCGGAGCTGGCGCAGGCAACCAAGCCCACCACCATGACCAGAGCCAACAGTAGTGCGATGACTTTTTTCATATGTTTTTCCTCCAATTATTATGATTGGGGGCAGCGCAGAGACACTGCCCACCTATAGCTCTATTGTAGCGGAAATGCCAGGAGAAAGCAACCTGTTTTTTTCTATAAATTCCAGCCCGTTTTTTCATCAAAAACAAAGCAATGCAAACAGAACCCACATCATTTTTCTTTTTGAGGTTTACATAAGGTCCGGCAGCGGCAGTTCGCGGCAGGTGAAGACCAGAATTTGCCGTCCCTCTTCTTTCAGGAGTTTCAGGGCTGTCCGGGTTCTGGCTTCGTCAAAGGTTCCGAACACGTCGTCCAGAATCAGGGGCGCGTCCTCAGGCAGCAGGAGACGGGTCATGGCCAGGCGCAGGGACAGCCAGGCCTGGTCCTGGGTCCCGCGGCTCAGGGATGCCAGGGGGCGGGTCAGGCCGGTTTCCGCCTCCCGGGCCAGGAGCCGGAAATCCTCCATGAGAATCAGGCCGTCGTAGCGGCCCTGGGTCAGCCGCCGGAAGCATTCCCCCGCCAGGCCGGTGAGCCGGGGGGCATAGACCTGGGCCATCTGCCGCTCCGCCGCGGCCAGGGCCTCCTGGGCCAGGGCCAGGGCGGCCTCCCGCTGCTTCCATTGTTCGATCTCCGCCTCCAAGGCCTGCCGCCTGGCGTCCAGCTTCTCCCAGCCGCCCAACGCCTGCTCCTGCTGCCCCAACGCCGCCGCCTGGGCTTCCAGGGACGCGCACCAGAGCCGCAGCTCCCGCAGGGCCGGATTGCCGGGCGGCTCGGGGCCTGACAGGGTCTGCCACTGGGCCTGGGCCTGTTCCGCAGCCCGCTGGGCTTCCTGGGCCTGCCGCCGCACCGCCAACGCCGCCTGTACCGCCGCCTTGGCCGACGGCAGATCCGTCGCCTCCGGGGCGAAGGCCGCCGCTTCCTCGATGCAGAGGGCCGTCTCCCAGTCCTGCCGCTGCCGCCGGGTCTCGGCCTGGAGGGCGTCCCGCCGGGCCATGGCCTTCAGCAGAATCTCATCTCTGGTCCCCGCTTCATATTGGCGCAGCAGGTCCATGGCCCGGTCCAGATTCTCCCCTACCCGGCGGTTCCGCCGCCGCAGCAGCAGCCAGCCGCCCAGGGAAGCCAGGGCCAGGACCAGCAGGACGGCTCCCGCCGCCCATTTTTGCCACAGAAGGCCCGCCGCACCCAGGGCCAGCAGAATCAACGCCGTCAGCAGCCATCCGCCGCTGCCACGCGCCGTCATGGCCGTCAGCCGGTCGTAGGCCTGCACGTCCCGCTGGGCCTTGGGCAGAATCGCCGCCGCATCCAGGCCCTGGAGCGCCGGGGGGCAGACCGCCTCCGACGGGGCCGCGGGCGCCTCCGCCAGGTCCAGCTTCGCCGCCAGATTGAGCAGCGTCTCGGTCTCCGGCAGAGCCGCCGCCCGGGCGGCCTGGGTCTCCGCCTGCTGATTGGCCTGGGCCAGGGCGTCCCGGGCTTCGGTCCGCCGGGCCTGCCATTGGGCCCGGTCCCGCTGTTCCAGGGCCGCCGCCCCGGCATTCAGATCCGCCAGATCCTGGACGGCTGCCAGACGCTGCCGCCGCAGGTCCTCCACCGCATTCAGGGTCTCCACCGTCTGCCGAAGCCGGGCCTCCGCTTCCGGCAGCAGGCCGGTTTTATGATAGCGGCAGCGGTTCTTCCAGGCTTTCAGCCGGGCCTCCGCCGCCGGATAGCTGTCCGCCTCCGCGCCGGAGGACGCCAGATTGCCCAATCTTCGGGCCAGGGCCTGGTCCTGAGTGACGGCCAGCTCCTGGCCGGAGAGGAACGCGCTGCGCCGGAACACGGCCCGCTCCACACCCAAAAGGGTCTCGCCGCAGTTCTCCCCGGTGAGGCCCGGCACGTCCAGGCCCGTGTCCGGGTCGTAGGCCCGGAAGGTCCCCATGGGCTTTCCCCGCTCCGAGGTCCGCTGCAAAACCAGCCGCTTTCCCCGGTCTTCCAGCAGCAGAGTCCCTTCCATGGGCGCGCCGCTCCAGGGCCGGTACTGCTCCTTCACCGGCAGGCGGCCCTTCCCGGCCCGCTCGCCGCTGTCCACCCCATAGAACATGGCCAGCAGGAAGGCAGACCAGGTGGTCTTTCCCTTCTCATTGGGCAGGCACAGCAGATTGACGCCGTCCTCCAGCCTGAGAACCGCGTGATCCAGACAGCCGAAGGAGGCGGTCATCTCCAGAATTTTCACGGCGCTTCCCTCCCCTCCAGGGCAGCCAGGGCATACCGGGCCGCCAGAGCCACGGTCCGGCGTGTCTCCGGGTCCGACGCCGCGTCATACTGCCGTTTCAGAGCCTCCAGGGTCAGGCCCCGGAGGGTCCGGCTGCCGCAGTCCGCCCACAGGTCCCGGGACGGGACCGTCTCGTCCCGCAACTCCAGGGCGGCGAAATGGGGCGACAGCTTTTCCGCCAGGGCCGCCCGGTCGAAGGGCGCGGTCTCGCCGGTCAGAATCAGGCGGCAGACGGTTTCCCGGCTGTCCGGCGGCAGGGCAGACAGGACCGCCGCCTCCGGGTCCTCCCCCGCCGCCACGGTCCAGGTCTCATACCGGGGTCCCGGCAGAGGCAGCAGGGCGGCGCGGCAGGTTTTGCCGTCCAGCTCCGCCAGGAAGGCCCCGTGGACGCCGGTCTCGTCAAAGCCGCGGCCCAGGGCCACGCCGGGCCAGCCATACCAGGTCCGACCCGCCTGCCGCGGCGCAGCGGTCTTATGAATGTGGCCCAGGGCCAGATAGTCCAGGCCGCAGGCGGCGATCTCGGCGGCGGTCATGGGATTGTAGGGGCCCGGATTCTCCGGGTCGCCGTGAAGGACGCCGATTTCCAGCAGGCCGTCCTCCACAGGGACCGGATGCAGCAGATCCCGGGCCTCCCGGCCCCGGAAGGCCGCCCCCCAGACCCGGCAGCCCAGGTCCGGCAGGGTCACGGAATCCAGATCGCCGGTAAACACGTGGACATTCTCCGGCCAGGCGGTTCTGGTCCAGGGAGAATCCGGCGTGTAGGGATCGTGGTTGCCCGGCGCGATAAAGATCTCCGCCGGACAGCGGGCAAAGGCGGACCGCAGGGCCTCCACCGTCTCCGGGCAGACCCGCGCCCCGTCGAACACGTCCCCCGCCAGCAGCAGCAATTGGCAGTCCCGCTCCCGGCACAGGTCCGCCAGGAAGCCGGGAATCTGCCGCTGGAGCCTCCTGCGGTCCGCCGCCTGCTCCGGCGTCAGAGCCGCAAAGGGAGAATCCAAATGCAGATCGGCGGCATGTAAAATTCGCACCATGGCGGTCCCTCCTTGATTTCACCCGCAGAACGGGAAAATGGGATTTATCTATGAATTGACAATCGATAATTGACAATTGACAATGGAGGTATCCGCTTTGCGGATAATTGAAATGATTGCCCGCCAGGAAGAAATCCGTAGGGGCGGCCCCTACGGTGTTGCTTGATCTCGCTTCTGTCAATTCTAATTCGTCGCGAAGCGACACCATAATTGTCCATTGTCCATTGTCAATTGTCAATTCGCTCTACAAGTCCCAATTCGTTCGTCTGTTTTTTTCATTTTACCATAGCCCTCTTCCCTTTTCAACCGATGGGGGGCTTGGCGGGGGGCGTCAGAGGTTTCAACAAAATCTTCCCTTGCTTTTTGGCGAAAACGCAGAAAATTGGAATCGTTTCATTTTTTCTATTGTGTTGAAAAAAACTTGGGTGTATAATAATATCGTGAATTGGAAACGTTTCCAGAATTGACGTTCCATGACAAAAAACATAGGAGGATTTTACTATGAAAAAGATCATCGCATTGCTTCTCGCATTGGTCATGGTTCTGGGTCTGGTTGCCTGCGCCAGCAGCAGCAACGAAGCTACGCCCGCTGAGAGCCAGACTGCCAACGAACCCGCCGCGGAGACTCCCGCCGCTGAAGAGCCCGCCGCTGAAGAGCCCGCCGCTGAAGAGCCCGCCGCTTCCGGCAGCGCCAGCGGCTCCGTGTACTACCTGAACTTCAAGCCCGAAGCCGATCAGGCCTGGCAGGATCTGGCCGCAACCTACACCGCCCAGACCGGCGTGCCCGTCAAGGTCGTCACCGCCGCTTCCGGCGACTATGACACCACTCTTAACGCCCAGATGGGCAAGGACGGCGCTCCCACCCTGTTCCAGGTCGGCAACAAGCAGGCCCTGGCCAACTGGGACGACTACTGCCTGGATCTCGCCGGCACCGCCGTCTACAACGAGATGACCACCGACGACTTCAACCTGAGAAACGACGCCGGTGAAGTCAAGGCCATCGGCTACTGCTACGAAGCCTACGGCATCATCACCAACACCGCTCTGCTGGCCGAGGCCGGCTACTCTGTGGACGACATCACCGACTTCGCCTCCCTGAAGGCTGTGGCCGATGACATCCACGCCCGCGCCGGTGAGCTGGGCTTCGACGCCTTCACCTCCGCCGGTCTGGATGGCTCCTCTTCCTGGCGTT
>CAMEIU010000147.1 GCA_945918815.1 uncultured Clostridia bacterium | reverse complement strand
GATGCGGATTGCCACGTCGCTTCGCTCCTCGCAATGACAGTGCAGGACGGAACCCGTCATAAAAATCCACATGCTTATTAAAACCGATAGTCATAATCCCAATTTGTCTAAAAACGCAAACTCATCTTTGAAAGGAGAACGCATCATGGAAGAACTGAACAACCAACTGCCCTACGAGAACGAGGAAGCCATTCTGCCGGAGGAGGACGCGGCGGAGGAAGCGCAGGCGGAGCCTGCGGAGGCAGTTTCCGAGGAAGGGGCCCCTGAGGCCGAACCGGTCCAGACACCGGCCGCCCGGGACTATGCCGGAGAGGTCCAGGCCCTGTACGCCGCCAGGCCGGAGCTGCGGGGCCAGGACCTGCCCCAGGAGGTGGCCGCGGCCTGTGTTGGCGGCAAAAGCCTCATTGAGGCCTACAACGAGTACGCCTGCCGCCAGCGGTCCGACGCGGCGCAGCTGCGGAAGGAGAACCGAATCCTCCGCCAGAACGCCGCCACCGCCGCCCGGGCCCCCGTTCGCGGCGTCACCCGCGGCGGCCCCACCGATCCCCAGCCCGAAGACGCCTTCCTCCGAGGCTTCAACGAAGGCTGGTAATTCCCACCAAAGCTGTAGGGGCGGCCATTGGCCGTCCGCCGGGACCATGTTTCGGGCGGCCACGTGGGGCCGCCCCGACAGAGAACGATGGGAAGAATTCTGTAGGGGACGCATATATGCGTCCCGCAGTAGGCAGCTGCGTCTTGGAACCAAGCAGCAAACGGGCGGCTGATAGCCGTCCCTACGGCGGAACCTTACAGACATGTCCGTAGGGGCGGCCCTTGCGGCCGCCCGTCTGACAGCCGGTTCCAGGATTCAGCCCCCTACCGGCGGCCTTGCTCTACAGGGAAACTTTGCGCCTACAAGGACCGGACATGATTACAAAAATTTCAGATGAAAAGGGCAGGCCGCCGGCCTGCCCTTTCGGATTCAGAGGAGGAAATGGAGGAGAAACATGCCGAATTTAACAAAATCCGTCGCCATGACCGACGGCGGAGGCGGAATCAAGCGAAAAAAAGCGGGAACAACCAACCAAACCGCACAATCACAAACCGGAAACACAGCCTCCGGTTATTCAACAACCGGAAACAGCGTGAAAGCAGCGCAGCCAGGGACACATGCCGGGATCCCAACCGCGGCAGACAAAAATCGATTTGCTTCCTCTCAAAGGCAGTCGGACAGAACAGATGATACTCCGTCAGGTATACCGCAGCCCCTGGAAAAACGCGCCTTTGCCCAGCGGCAGTATCAAGAGAAGCAACAGAACAGTGAGGATCAAACGGTCTTCCATAATCATCCGGTACCAAACAGCAATAAGCCGTCCATCGGAAGCATGGTCTTTGATACAGTGGGCTACGGTGCCGGAAAAGCAAACAGCGTTGCGACTTCAACTCTTGATTTTCTCGCAAACCTGCCGTCCCGCTTGGAGGGCGCACTATTCGGAGAAGAATCGGAAGGTACGTTCTTTGGCCAGCTTCTAAAGCCAATCACAGACGCCGTCGGAAAATTGAACGATTACACCCACAACACAACCGAAAAAATTGGGACCTACCTGAATGAACAGACAAAGGACAACAAAGCGGCCAATCTCGCCGTCAACTACGGTTCTGATCTCATTGCGGCGATTCCGATTGCAGTCTTAGCATTGCTGTCCGGTGGCGGTTCCGTCGTACCGCAGCTGGGGCCGCCTACATCCGGCCTGGCGGAAACAACATACCGAGCATTGTCCAGCATGGCAAAGGACCCGATCTATTGGGCCAATGTGGTGAAATATCTCGGCCCAAAATATGACCAGGCCATCGCCAACGGGGCTACGGAGAGCGAAGCGATGACTTCCGCGGTACTTTCCGCACCGGTCAAAGCCGCAGTGGATTCCAAAAGCGGAACAGAAACTCTGCCCCAGCGAGCTCGGAGCGGCGTACTCTCCGCCGGAGAAAAAGTACGGAAACTGCTTTTCTCGGCAGAGGAGGAAGGCGTGGAAGGTTTCACACAGGACACGCTGGACAACGTGGTTGACAAGGCGGTTTACGACAAGGACAAGCCCTACTTTTCCACGACTGACGAAAATGCCGTACTCAATCCAAAAGTTGCGGCAATGAACGCGGCTTCGGATATGGTGACGGCTGCGGTGCTGGGCGGCGAACAGCTTCTGACAGACGCGGCGGCAACCCGGCTGCGGAACGCCTGGGAGCGCAAGCGCTTGAAGTGGGCCGTCTCCGGTGAAAATCTCAGAGCGGGCGACCTCGGCGAGGACACGGTCCGTGCAGCCTTAGCAATGCCGGAAGGAACGGAAGCCAGAAGCTTGGCGGACCAGGCGAACGTTGCCCGGCAGGCGGAGATTCTGGGGAAGCTGGAGGAGCTGGAGGCGGCGAAGAAGCAGGGCGGTGCAATCCAAACCTCGGAGCAACTATTGGAATTCACCAGAACCATCGGCCGCCTGGAGCGGGAACTGGAGGCCCTGGAGCAAGGCCGGCTCTCCGACCGGCTTGACAGCGAGACCCTGGGACGGCTGTCGGAGGCGGTGCAGACAGACTATGCAGAATTGACATCTGCCGGAGCCAGTGATAAAATTGATTCGCTGGTTTCAACCTACATAGAGACGCTGAAATCCCGTAATATGAAACTGGAGGGCATGACGCACGAAGCGACCGGCGTGCCGTTTGAACGCTATCAGATAGAGATGAACGGAAAGCTCTATGAAATTGTCGCGCCGAAGTTTGAGAGCCTTTACACAGTGCAGCTTTCGGAGGAGCTATATTTCGCATCAAACAAAAAACAGTTCAGAACGTGTAATCTGGAAACCTATCGCGAGGTCACGAAAAATCCACAGCTTCGCGATCTTTTCAGTGAAGCACAGCTGAACGATCTGCGCAGAGGGATCACACCCAGCGGTTATGTTTGGCACCATAATGTTGTGGCTGGGGAAATGCAACTCGTAGATAGAAAGATTCATGAAAGGACCGCCCATACCGGAGGCCGTTATATATGGGGCGGCGGATCAATGTACAAATAATATTATAAGGGGAGGAATAATCATGAATTTGGAATGGGGTCCCAGCACGCCGCTGGAAGACGAAAGTCTTATCGACAAGTTTGAACAAGCAGTGGGATACCGCTTCCCTGCGGATTGCAGGCAGTGTATTCGGGACCATGGCGGTGCGTGGGTACAGCCGGATGGGTTCGATACACAGGAGAACAAAGGGTACGGCATCAACCGGATTTTGTCGGCTGTGCCCGACCATGAAGCCGGGTCTATTTGGGATCTGATGGAATTGGATGCGGAGACAGCCGAAGTCCTGCGCGGCTATATTCCCTTTGCGGACACACCGTTTGGCGATTTCCTTTGCCTGGACCGGAAGGACGATTCAGTGGTGTACATTGACCACGAAACCCTGGAAGTAGAGCACGCAGCCCCCAGCTTCCAGGCGTTCCTGGACGGACTGCACGAAGACGAGGACGAGTAACTTCTGACCGTGAGGGCGGCGTGGGACTGAACGAAATATAGCGTAAATGGCCAACCGGGCCTGCTGTCTGCAAAATGCGGACAGCAGGCCCGATTTTGCTGTATGGAGGCGGACAAGCTGATCCCCCGCAAGGCGGAGCTGGTGGAGGAGCTGAAAAAGGCCCGGCAGGAGATGGGCCAGGGGCAGACCCAGACGGCGGAAAAGGCCCTGCCCTCCATGGGCGGCCCCCTCAGCGAGGACAAAATTCTGTCCCAGCAGCCCGTCAGCGTTCAAACCGCCTACCAAAACCTGCCCAAAACCGCCCAAAAGGCAATTTTGAAAAAAGGAAGTATGTAAAAAGAATTGGGATTTGTAGAGGTGTTGCACTGGCGCGGGAGCGCCTAAGGCTTCCCCTTGAGGGGAAGCTGTCAGCCGTAGGCTGACTGATGAGGTGTGCAGAAAAATGTGCGATTTGCAGGAACTTCCGGCGAATTCGCAGCCCTTTTCCACCTCATCCGTCACGGCGGAGCCGTGACACCTGAAGGTGAATTGCCCCGAAGGGGCAAGAGAGGCCGCCCTGGGGCGTCCCCTCAAGGGGAAGGCTTTTGTGGCGCTCCCGCGCCAGTGCTCTCACCTCGGCAAATCCCAATTTTGACTATCGGTTTTAGTAAGCAACAGCAAATTTCTTGCAAGTGTTCCAAAAACGCTGTCATTGCGAGCCAGTGCGCACACTGGCGCGGCAATCCGTTTCCCTTTACACGGGTCGTTTTCACGGAAACGCTCGGAAAATCGCAACGTTTGGGATGCGGATTGCCACGTCGCTTCGCTCCTCGCAATGACAGTGCAGGACGGAACCCGTCATAAAAATCCACATGCTTATTAAAACCGATAGTCATAATCCCAATTTGTCTAAAAACGCAAACTCATCTTTGAAAGGAGAACGCATCATGGAAGAACTGAACAACCAACTGCCCTACGAGAACGAGGAAGCCATTCTGCCGGAGGAGGACGCGGCGGAGGAAGCGCAGGCGGAGCCTGCGGAGGCAGTTTCCGAGGAAGGGGCCCCTGAGGCCGAACCGGTCCAGACACCGGCCGCCCGGGACTATGCCGGAGAGGTCCAGGCCCTGTACGCCGCCAGGCCGGAGCTGCGGGGCCAGGACCTGCCCCAGGAGGTGGCCGCGGCCTGTGTTGGCGGCAAAAGCCTCATTGAGGCCTACAACGAGTACGCCTGCCGCCAGCGGTCCGACGCGGCGCAGCTGCGGAAGGAGAACCGAATCCTCCGCCAGAACGCCGCCACCGCCGCCCGGGCCCCCGTTCGCGGCGTCACCCGCGGCGGCCCCACCGATCCCCAGCCCGAAGACGCCTTCCTCCGAGGCTTCAACGAAGGCTGGTAATTCCCACCAAAGCGCAGTCTCCCGGGCGGCCGCCTGGGGCCGCTCCTACGGCGGCACGCCCGTTACAACGGCACGGCAGAAGCCCTGGCAGACGCGGCCCTGCGGCTGCCGTGGGACACCGAAGCCCGGAATCTGGCGGAACAGGTGACCGTCACCAAGCAGGCGGAGATCCTCAGGAAACTGGAGGAGCTGGAGGCGGCGAAGAAGCAGGGCGGTGCAGGATGGGCAGCGAAACCAAACCGCAGATACAATACCACCGCAAATTGCCAGCACAGACCTGCAAGCATTGCAGCTAGCCCGGGAGAACGGAAACTTGACAGAAATTATGGAGGATGGTAAGCTTGATCATGCAGCACAGCCAGACTACTACGCTTCTTCTAATGGAAAGGTCCTTTTATCAGAATACAAGGACTGGCTCGGAGAAAATCAGCGGGACAAATATATGGCATGAGGTGTGCAGGAGAATGTGTCGTTTTGCAGGAGCTACCAGCGAATCCGCAACCTTTTCCACCTCATCCGTCACGGCTTCGCCGTGACACCTGAAGGTGAATTGCCC
>CAMEIU010000146.1 GCA_945918815.1 uncultured Clostridia bacterium | reverse complement strand
CCTTGGACTTGGACATCTTGCCGCCGTCCAGCAGCAGCCAGCCGTGGCCGTAGACCTTCTTGGGCAGGGGCATACCCATGCTCATGAGCATGGCGGGCCAGATGATGGAGTGGAACCGGACGATCTCCTTGCCCACAAAATGCACGTCGGCGGGCCAGAACTTCTCGTAGTCATCGTATTTGTCGTTCATGAAGCCCAGAGCCGTGGTGTAGTTGAACAGGGCGTCCACCCACACATAGACCACATGGCCCGGATCGAAGTCCACGGGGATGCCCCAGGTGAAGCTGGTGCGGGACACGCACAGGTCCTCCAGGCCGGGATCGATGAAGTTGTTGACCATCTCATTGACGCGGCTCTTGGGCTCCAGGAAGTCGGTGGTGGTCAGCAGCTCCCGGACCGGCTGGGCGTACTTGGAGAGCCGGAAGAAGTAGGCTTCCTCCTCCGCGTCCACCACGTCCCGGCCGCAGTCGGGGCACTTGCCGTCCTTCAGCTGGCTCTCGGTCCAGAAGGACTCGCAGGGGGTGCAGTATTTGCCTTTATAGCTGCCCTTATAGATGTCGCCGTTTTCGTACATCTTCTTGAAGATCTTCTGAACGGCGGCTACATGGTAGTCGTCGGTGGTGCGGATGAACCGGTCGTTGGAGATGTTCATGAGCTTCCACAGGTCCTTGACGCCCTTCTCGCCTTCCACGATGTTGTCCACGAACTGCTGCGGCGTGACCCCGGCCTCCTTGGCCTTGTTCTCGATCTTCTGGCCGTGCTCGTCGGTGCCGGTCAGGAACATGACGTCATAGCCCCGCATCCGCTTATACCGGGCCATGGTGTCGGTGGCCACGGTGCAGTAGGTGTGGCCGATGTGGAGCTTATCGGACGGATAGTAGATCGGGGTGGTGATATAAAACTTCTCTTTACACTTGTCGCACATGGGCATGGTCCTCCTATACAGCCGGAAAACGGCGCAATTTCACATGATAGGGGTATTTTAACACCAAACAGGAGAAAATACAAGAATAACCGGCGATTCTCCATTGTCATTTGCCGCGTCCTTTGCTAAAATACAGGCAGTGAAAAAATCAAAGGGAATGATGATTTGGAATTCAAGAAACCTGTTTTATCCGACCGGCCCTGGATTTCTAGAATCTATGAGGCTTCGGGCTTCCGCGGAGCGGAGTACACCTTCGCCAACCTGTATCTCTGGTCCTTTTACTACGGCGAGGTGGCCGAGTATCAGGGCTACCTGTGTCAAAGACTGCTGTTTCACGGCGTCCATCAATATATCTATCCCGCCGGTTCCGGCGATGTCAGGCCGGTGCTGGAGGCTTTGTGGGACGACAGCCGGAAAGAGGGCCGTCCCTTTGTCCTGCGGAGCCTGACCAAGGAGACCATGGCGGAGCTGGAACAGCTGTATCCCGGCAAGTTCCGGTATGAAGAGGACCGGGACGCCTTCGACTATCTCTACGAAATCGACACCCTGGCGGACCTGTCCGGCCGGAAATACCAGTCCAAGCGGAACCACATCCACCGCTTCGAAGAGGAGCATCCCGACTGGTACACCAAGGTCATCACCGAGGACAACCTGCATGTCTGTGAAAAGCTGGCGGAGCGTTGGTATGAAAGCCACCACGAATCCGCCGCCGACCGCCGGGCCATGGAGAAGGCCTTTGAACACTTTGACAAGCTGGGCTTCGAGGGCGTGATTCTCTACATGGACCAGAGCCGTCCCGTGGGCTTCTCCATGGGTAACCGCATCAGCCGGGATACCTTCGATGTGAACTTTGAGAAGTCCTTCTCCGAGGTCCAGGGGGCCTACGCCCTGGTGAACCGGGAATTCGCCCGCTACATCCGGGAACATCACCCGGAGATCCGATACCTGAACCGGGAAGACGACATGGGCATCGAGGGACTGCGGAAGGCCAAGGAGAGCTACCATCCGATCTTTTTGGAGAAGTATATCGCCACGGAGATTATCGATTGAGATACGCACCCTCGTGCCCCCTCTTTAGGGAGCTGTCGGCGAAGCCGACTGGGGGTTGTACCAACAAGCAATTTTACCGAATTACGGTACAATTGCAAATTTGCAACAACCCCCGGCCTCCTTCGTCGGCCAGCCCCCTGACAGGGGGCACGAGGGACTGCGCTTGTTTTGGGGAGGTTTCTGATGTTTCGAGCGGCTGATTCTTCTGGCCTTCCCGGCATCTCCCGTCTCTGGCAGGAGGCTTTCGGAGATTCGCCGGACTGTGTTTCCGAATTTTTCGCGGCGTTTCCGGGATGCCGTTCCTATGTTTCCGAGGAATCCGGGGAAATCACGGCCATGGTCCATGCCCTGCCCCAGATTCTGCGGGCGGATGCGGACCTGCCTGCCGCCTACATCTATGCCGTAGCAACCCTGAAATCCCATAGGGGCCGGGGATTGTGCCGGAACCTCATGGCCTTTGCGGAGGCCGATTTGAAGCAGAGAGGCTTCCGGTGCGCCGTTCTGACGCCGGGGGAGCCGGGTTTGTTCCGGTTTTACGAAGCTCTGTGTTATGAAGCCGTGTTCACCAGGTACCGGACGGCCTGGGACGGAAGGGGAACGCCTGTTTCGCCCTTGGAATATGCCCAATTACGGGAGGCATGGCTGCCCGGCCCACACATGGTCTATGACGCGGCCACCCTGGCCTACGCCCAGCGGGTCTATACGCTGGAATTTTACAAAACACCCACCGGCTGCTGCGCCGCCGGACCGGATTACACCGCCGAGGTCCTGCCCGAAGACCTGAGCGGCAGGACCTTTGCCATGATCAAATGGCTTGGCCCGGCGCAGCAAATCCAAAACGCCTATCTCGGCTTCGCACTGGAATAGAAACCGTAGGGGCGAAGGATCGGGGGTAATCCATGTTCTCCATCACCCTGCTCTGTATGGGCAAATGCAAAGAAAAATTTTATATCTCTGCGGCGGAGGAATACGCCAAGCGGATGAAGGCCTACTGCGACTTTCATCTGATGGAGCTTCCGGAGTACCGGCTGCCGGAGGATCCTTCGGCGGCGGAGATCGCCATGGGGCTCAGCCGGGAGGCCGAGGCCATCCGGAAGGCCATTCCCAAGGGGAGCTGGTTCTGCGTCCTGACGCCGGAGGGGAAGCAGCAGTCCTCCGAGGAGCTGGCCCAGACCTTATCCAACGTGAAAACCAGCGGCAAGTCCGCCGCATGCTTTCTCATCGGGTCCTCCTTTGGCATGGACCCCAGCCTCAAGGCCCAGGCAGACCTGAAGCTCTCCATGAGCAAAATGACCTTCCCCCACCACCTGGCCCGCGTCATGGTCCTGGAGCAATTATACCGGGCTGAGAGCATCCAGGCGGGGAGCAAATATCACAAATAGGAGCGTGTATTTTTATGATTCATCGCCAATCCGACATGACCGTGGAAATCCGAAGCAACCTGCGCGGCGGCGTGGGCGACCTGCCGTTCCGGCATCTGTTCTCCAAAGAGGAACTGGGCGGCCGGGCAGACCTGCTGGCGGCCGTGACGCTGCAGCCCGGCGAATCCGTCGGCGAGCATCCCCATGTGGGCAACGGGGAGGTCTACTGGATTCTCTCCGGTTCCGCCACTGTCACCGAGGACGGCCGGGCCGCCATTCTCCAACCGGGCGACGCGGAGTTCTGTGCCGACGGCCACACCCATTCCATTTATAATCACACCCAGGAACCGGTGACTTTCCTGGCCCTGATCGTCCCGGACCGGCCATGAGAGAGACGCTGCTGGCGGGCCTGCCCGCTTTGGGCCTGGCGCTGACGGACGGCCAGGCGGACCGGCTGTGCCAATTCGGCCAGCTGCTTCTGGAAAAGAACCAGGTCATGAACCTGACGGCCATCACGGAGCCCAAGGCCGTGGCCCAGCTCCACTTTCTCGATTCCATGGCCGTTCTGAAGGCCGCGGACTGCAAGGGTAAATCGGTCGTCGACGTGGGCTGCGGCGCAGGCTTCCCCGGCGTGCCCATGGCCATTGCCGAGCCCACGATTCGGTTGACTCTGCTGGACAGCCTGCAAAAACGGGTCCGCTGGCTCCAGGAGGTCCTGCCTCAGGTGGGGGTGGAGGCCCAGTGCGTGGCCGCCCGGGCGGAGGAATACGTGGCAGGCTGCCGGGAGCAATACGACGTCGCCACCTCCCGGGCCGTGGCCCGGCTGAACGTGCTTGCGGAGCTGTGCCTGCCCTATGTAAAGGTGGGCGGCTGCTTCCTGGCTTTGAAGGGCGCTATGACCCGGGAAGAGGTGGACGAGGCCAAAAAAGCCATCTCCATCCTCGGCGGCCAGGTGGAGCGGATCTATGAATACCCCGTGGCGGACGCCGTCCACCGCATCGTGGTCATCCGGAAGGTGAAATCCACCCCAAAGCCCTATCCGAGAAAATTCGCCAAAATCAAGCAGGCACCGCTGTAAGCAGAAGTCTCTCGCGCCTCCTCGAAGGGGGCACGAGGGGCTTCCCTTTTTTTCGATTTCGTGATAGGATAGAGAAAACAGTCGAAAGGGGCAGATGGGATGAAGTGTATCAAATGCGGCAAGGAGATCCCGGAAGGCGAGCTGTTCTGCACCGAATGCAGTCTGAATTCAGCCGCGCCTCTGTTCAGCGAAGGCGGGACCGGCGAACGCTATCCCGCGCCCAAGGGGCGGATGCAGACGCCGGTGCCCGTGAAGCGGGCCGCGCCTCAGCCCATGGGACCCAGGCAGTCCGACCGGAAACCGGGCAGCGGCCGGGCGGTGAAAATCGCGCTGGCCATCGTATCCCTGCTGTTGGCGGCGGCGGTGGGCGTCGGGGCCTGGCAGTACGGCAATCTCGGCGTACAGCAGAACCGGCTGCTGTCCAAGGAAGCGGGCCTGACCGTCCGGGAACGGGAGCTGGACGATCTCAACGCCCAGATCGCGGAGCTGCAGGCCCAGCTGGATGCCGCCGAGGCCTCCATCGCGGACCGGGATCTGAAAATCCAGGACCTCCAGGCCCAGCTGACCGGCAGTCAGAGCAGCCAGAGCCAGAGCGAATATGATCTGACCACCAAGCAAACGGAGCTGGACCGGCTGGAAGAGGAAAACCAGCAGCTTCTGGAGATGGCGGACGCCCTGGAAGCCCAGATCGACGAGCTGACCGAGACCCAAAAGACCATGGAGGCCGCCCTGGAAGCCGCCGCCGGCGCCAAGGCCAAGGCGGATTTCATGGACACCTATGTGGTGTTTGTGGAGGACGACCACACGGGCTATTACCACACCTATGACTGCAGTGAATTCAGCAAAAAGACCTTCTGGGCCTACAGCCGGAAGCTGGCCGAATCCAACGGCTACAAGCCCTGCCCCGTCTGCGGCGGGAAACCGTAAAATTGGGGATTTGTAGAGCAGTTTCGGTTTGCAGAAGGCCAAGCCTTCCCCTTGAGGGGAAGGTGGCGCGAAGCGCCGGATGAGGTGGAAAAGGG
>CAMEIU010000145.1 GCA_945918815.1 uncultured Clostridia bacterium | reverse complement strand
TTAAAAGAGTGGAGTAAGAAAGAAACGCACGTAGAATCTATAGAAAAGAGGAATATTATGAAAAAAATGCATCAATGGATCTGCGCGGCCCTTCTGCTGTGCATGACGCTGGCGCTTTTCTCCGGCTGCGCCAAAACGAAAACCACAACTACCCCCAATACGACAGACAAGACGGAAACCACGACCACAGAAACCCCTGCAGCAGATCCCGGCACGACCGAAATTGACAGCGACGTGACGCTTCGCTTCCTGGACATCGCGCCCAGCCCCGACCGGCAGGCGTTCTATGAGAATGCGTTCGCGGACTTTGAGGCGCAGACCGGCGTCAAGGTCGAATATGAAAGCGTTCCCTGGGACGATGCGGCCAATAAGGTCACCATTCTCGGCGCTGCCGACGAGCTGCCCGACGTGATGGTGTGCGCGGACGACTGGCTGGGCCAGATGCACGAGTCCGGCTGGCTGACCCCGTTGGACGACTATATCGCCGAGAACGGCGAGGAGTACGTCAGCATGTGCAACATGATGTGGAACTTGCAGAAGGAAACCTACGGCCATGTCTACACCGTTCCCAGCGGCATGAACATCAAGGGTATTTTCTACCGCACCGACTGGGTCGAAGAGATCGGCTATGAAATCCCCACCGGCGACGACTGGACCTATGAGGAATATTTCAACCTGATCAAGGCGCTGACCGACACCGAGCAGAAGCGCTATGGCAACTCCTTCCGCGGCGCCCGCGGCGGCATCGATCCCTGCGTGATCTACATGTCCACCTATTTTGACGGCAACTTCTGGACGGAAGACGGCAAGTCCATTTTCAATACCGAGGAAGGCGTCGAAGCGTTCAAGAAGTGGTACAGCATCTATAAGGACGGCTATGTGGCAAAGGACTCCGTCAACTGGGGCTTTGTCGAGATGGTCGATAACTTCACCGGCGGCCTGACCGGCACCATTCTGAACGATCCCGAGGTTGCCGCCTCCTGCGAGGCCAGCATGGAAGACGGCACCTGGGGCGTGCTTCCCATCCCCGTTTCCGAAAACGGCCTGAGAGTCAACTCCTGCGGCTTCTCCTACAGCTACGCCATCCCGTCTGATACCGAGCATTATGCGGAAGCCATCGCGCTGCTGGACTATCTGTGCGATCCCGAAGTCAGCGCAGCCTTCTGCAAGATGGGCGGCTATCTGCCCATCAAGACCAGCGCCATGGAAGATCCCCTCTACAGCGAGGACGGCCCCTTCGGCGCGTTCATCATGCAGGCCAATGATCCGAACCTCGTTGCGCCCTCCGGCTACGGCGGCTTCAACACCACCGACCTGCAGCAGGACGGCTTCGTGGCATGGACCCAGAAGTACATGCTCGACCAGTGTACCGCCGAGGAAGCCTGCAAGGCCATCGGCGACGAGCTGGAATCCAGACTGAACGCATGGCTCGCCGAGGATCCCAGCAATGAGATTCCCGAACCCATCAATATTTTCCAGTAAAGACAACCAGACCTTGCTGTAAACTAAATTTATATTGGGGCTTCTGCGCCAATACCGTATGCAGGGGGCTTTGCTCCCTGCATACATTTTAAATGACTATCCGGCCTGGCAGGACGCGGAACAGAACGCCTGCTGATGCCCGATCAAAACCTCTGCTGATTTGCACCAGCAGGTCGTGGAAAAGGAGGAACATAATGTCAGGGAAAAAGAAGCCATACAGATTGGACCAGCACCGGAAAAAGGTCATGGAGCCGTATCTGTTTATTCTGCCGGTCGTATTGGCACTGCTTGCCATGTACGGCTACCCGCTGATCAACGGCTTTATCATGTCGTTCCAGAAGTATTCTCTGTTGGCGCCAAAGGATATTCACTTCAACAACTTTGAAAACTATAAAAAGCTTTTTGGCCAGAGCGAGACCCTTATGGTCGTCAAGAATACGGTCATCTATGTGGTCTGCACAGTTGGAATTTCCTTCCTGCTCGGCCTGACCCTGGCGCTGGCCCTGCGGAAGAATTTCAGGGGACGCGGCATTTATCAGGCCATGGTGTTCATGCCCTGGGCCTGCTCCGGCTTTGTCATCGGCCTTATGTTCCGCTGGAGCTTCAACGGCGAATACGGCGTGGTCAACGAGATCCTGCTGCGCCTCGGCGTCATCAAGGAGGCCATTGCATGGCTCGGCACACCTGGCTACTCTCTGGCGGTCATCATCATGGCCATGATCTGGATGGCGATTCCGTTTTTTGCTATCATGTATCTGGCCGCCCTGCAGTCGATCCCTGCCGATGTCTACGAGGCGGCGGAGCTGGACGGCTGCACAGGCATCCGGCGTTTTTTCAGCATTACATTCCCGTATATTCGCCCGACAGTCATCACCACGCTGCTGCTGCGGACCATCTGGGTGTTCAACAGCTATGAACTGGTGGTCGTCATCACAAACGGCGGTCCGGCGAATACATCGCAGACGCTTGCTTCGTATATGTATTCCAAAGCCTACGCGAACTACGACTTCGGCTTTGCGGCGGCCCTTGGCGTGGTCCTGATGGTGGTTTTGGGACTGTATGCGTTCGGCTTCATGAAGATCACAAAGTACGATCAAGCAGGCGACTTCTAAAGGAGGGTGTGCAGAATGTCAATGAAAACAAGGAAACGGCTCATGACTGCCGGAAAAGCCGTCATTCTGACGCTCTTCCTGCTCAATGTCATCCTTCCGCTCTACTGGATGGTCATCACGTCGTTCAAAACCAATGCCGAGATCGTCAACGTACACGAAATTACGTATTTCCTCAAGACGTTTACCCTGGAAAACTACATCGATCTGTTCAAGCAGTACGACTACGGCACCATGCTGAAAAACAGCGTCGTCATGTCCGTCACCACCGGCGTTGTTGTCACCGTTTTTGCCATCTTCGGCGGCTATGGCATGGCGAGATACCGCTTCAAGGGCAAGGGCGCTATGAATCTCTTCTTCCTGCTGACGCAGATGGTGCCCGGTATTCTGGTTACTATCCC
The DNA here is from genome assembly GCA_945918815.1 of uncultured Clostridia bacterium. Taxonomy (GTDB): domain Bacteria; phylum Bacillota; class Clostridia; order Oscillospirales; family Oscillospiraceae; genus Avoscillospira. Next base: position 2,460 of record CAMEIU010000145.1, on the reverse strand, counting down.
CATCTATGTACTCTATTCCAAAATTGGCCTGATCAATACCGCGCCCGGCCTGATTATTCTGTTTGTCATCGGCAATATTCCGTTCACCTCCATCACCATGCGGAGCTTTTTCGAGCGAATTCCGGCTTCCCTGGAAGAGGCGGCCTGGGTGGACGGCTGCTCCAGAATGCAGGGAATTGTCAAAATCGTCCTGCCTGTGATGCTCCCGGGCATTGTCTCGGTGTTTATCTTCGCGTTTATCGGCGCGTGGAACGACTTGATGACAGGCACGATCTTCATCAGCTCCTCCAAGCTGTGGACCATCCCGGTTGGCCTCAAGTCCATGATCGGCAAGTACAGCGTCCCATGGGGCACCCTGATGGCAGGCGGCGTCATGGCCATGCTGCCGACGACGATTATGTTCGTGTTTATGCAGAAGTACATCGTGGAAGGCATGACCGCGGGCTCTGTAAAAGAATAATTCCACAGCCGAATCGCATTTGAAACGGAGAACGGTACAGTCGTCATCAACAAACGCGTAAAAGAGGAAACAATATGAGTGGAGAAATCAGGACGAAAGCATTGGCGGAGGAACAGCTCCTGCATCCGAGAAAAGAAACCAGGGGCTATACAAGATGGTGGTGGTATGGCTGCGCCGTCGAAAAGGAAGAAATTTTAAGAGAACTGGATTATATGCAAGCGGCGGGCTTCGGCGGCATCGAAGTACAGATTCTGTATCCGGTCGTGGCCGATGACAGCAAGAAAGGCATTCGGAACCACCCCTACCTCTCCCCGGGATATTTTGAATGTATCCGCTTTGCCGCGGAGGCCGCAAAGGAGCGGGGGATGAAATTCGATCTGACCCTGGGCTCCTCCTGGCCCTACGGCGGTCCCTTTGTACCGTTGGAGCTGAGCGCACCCAATATCATTCCCTATACCATCGACGTAAAAGGCCCCTGCCGGTTTGCCTACGACTTTACCACCCGGGTGTACGGGGAATGCGTCGCCTGCATCATGGGAAAAATGGAAAACTGCCAGATGCTCCCGGAGACCATTGTGGACATTACGGACAAGGTCATTGACAAGTTCCTGTTCAAGTGGGAGTGGGGCAAGGAGCTGGAACCGGTGGATATCCCGGAAGGCGACTATAAGATTGTTGTATTCATTTCCAACGAGAAGCGGCAGACCGTTTTAAAACCGCTGCCCAACGGCGACGGTCTCATCATCGACCATAACCGGAAGGACGCGCTGCGGCTGTTCCTGGAGCATGGCGGCGATCCCATTGCCGAGCGGATGGGAGACGGCCTGATCCAGTCCTACTTCTGCGATTCCATTGAGGTATTCGGGCAGAACTGGACGGACATCATCTATGACGAATTCCGAAACCGGAGAGGCTACGAGCTGCGGCCCTACGTCTACGCCCTTTGGGGCGACGTCAAGGGCATGACGGACCGGATTCGGTATGATTTTCAAAAGACCCTGGGAGAGCTGACGGTGGAAAACTTCTTCCAGGAGCTGACAAAGTGGTGCCACGAAAAGGGGAGCACCTCCAGAATTCAGGCCCATGGCACCTGGGGCGATATCCTCATGGCCTACGGCGCGGCGGATATCCCCGAGGGCGAAACCTTCTCCGCTTTTGACCGCTATGAAGTCAACACAATCCACCGCAAGCTGGCGTCCTCTGCGGGACACCTCTATCACAAACCGATTATTTCCAACGAGAGCTTCACTTGGCTCCGGTTCCCGCGATTCGTCGTCACCCTGGAAAACATCAAGGCGGCGGCGGACAGCATTTTCCTGGACGGCATGAACCAGATCGTGAACCACGGTTATTCCTACAGCCCGGCGGATTCGGGCAAACTGGGCTGGCCCTTCTACGCGTCCTCCCAGATCAACCATACCAATACCTGGTGGCCGTTCTACAAATATATGGGGGCCTATATCAACCGGGTCTGCGACTTCCTGCAGCGCGGCAAAACGCGGATCAAGCTGGCCGTTTACCTGCCCCAGGCGGATATCTGGGCGGAAAACCCACTGTCCGATATCCATATGGGCATGAAGCTGGAAGAGAGAATGATCACAAAGGTGGTAGACGGCATTCACAAGGCCGGCTTCTGGTTCGACTATATCAACGACGACGCCCTGTCCCGCTGGGAGTCCTATGATTACGACGCGCTGCTGCTTCTGGAATGCGACAGAATCCCCGTGGAAACCGCCCGCCGCATCCGGGAATTTGCGGAATCCGGCCGCACGGTGATCTGCAAGGGTCATACGCCTCTGCAGGCCTGCGGACTGGTGGATTATGAAGCGCGGACGGAGGCGATCCGGTCGATTTTCCGGGAGCTCTGCGGCCGGAATCAGTGCCTGGTGACGGAGGATACTCTGGAAGCCGTCGTCGCCGCTTTGGAGCACAGCATCGGCCAGGACGTCCGGCTCGCCCATCACAGGGATGCCATCGGCTACGTCCATCAGGTGGACGGC